>JAPLUJ010000578.1 GCA_026397695.1 Verrucomicrobiota bacterium
CCTACGACGAGGCGATGGACCTTTACGGCTCGGACAAGCCGGATACGCGTTATGACATGCGGATCATCGATCTGGCGGACGTGTTTGCGGCCACCGGGTTCAAGATTTTCAGCGCGACCCTTGACGGTGGCGGGGTGGTGCGTGCAATCAACGCCAAGGGTTTCGCCGGCATCACCACTGGCCAGATGAACCGCCTCAACGAGATCGCCATCCAGGCCGGCCTGCCCGTCAAAACCCTCGCCTTCGTCAAGTGCGAGGGCGGCGAATACAAGAGCCCGTTGTGGAAATTCTTCACCGCTGCGGAAAAAGACGCGCTTGTTGCCAAGCTCGGCATGGCGGAAGGCGACATGGTGTTTTTCGCCGCCGGATCGCGCGACACCGTGGCGACCATCCTCGGCCGCGTCCGCACCGAGTGTGCGGTGATGATGGAACTCAACAAGGACTCCACGGCTTTCAACTTCCTGTGGGTCGTGGATTTTCCGCTGTTAGCTCATGATGAGGAAACCGGCCAATGGGGGGCGGTGCACCATCCGTTCACCCGTCCGCATCCGGATGATATGGAGAAACTCGCGGCCGGCGATTACGCGAACGTGCGCGCCGTGGCCTATGACGTGGTGCTCAACGGCTATGAACTCGGCGGCGGCTCGATCCGGATTCACGAAAAGGATCTGCAGGCGCGCATGTTCAGCGTGTTAGGTGTCGGCCCGGAGGAACAACAGATCAAGTTCGGCCACCTGCTAGACGCCTTCCGCTTCGGCGCGCCACCGCACGGCGGGCTGGCCCTCGGCCTCGATCGCATCGCCATGCTCGTCGCCGGTGAGGACAGCATCCGCGAGGTGATTGCTTTCCCGAAAAACAACAAGGGCGCCGACCTGATGTCCCACAGCCCGTGCCTGGTCGACCTTAAACAACTCCGTGAGGTGTATGTCCAATCCACCTGGAAAGACCCGAAACCGGTGCCGTGAATCAGACTGACTTTTTCTTCTAGCCCGCTGGTGAATGTCGATTAGAATGGTGCCGGGCATGAGCGCGGCGAACGCCGCCGTATTTTCAATTTTTCACAGCGTCTTTCCATGAATCTGACACTCAAAGTTTGGCGGCAGTCCGGAGCGGATGGCCAAGGCGCAATCGCGACTTACGATGCGCATAACATTCCGGCGGAGGCATCGTTCCTGGAAATGCTGGACATCGTCAACGAACGCCTCGTGATGAAGGGCGAGGAGCCGATTCACTTCGACCACGATTGCCGCGAGGGGATTTGCGGGACCTGCTCGCTAACCATCAACGGGATTCCCCACGGCAAGGACCGCGGCGTCACCACCTGCCAGGTTCACATGCGCAAATTCTCTAACGGAGACACCCTGTGGATCGAACCGTTCCGCGCGAACCCCTTCAAGGTAATCCGCGATTTGATGGTGGACCGCGGCGCCTTGGACCGGATCATCGCCGCCGGCGGTTATGTGGATGTGCGCCCCGGGTCCGCGATCGATGCGAATTCCATTCTCATTTCGAAGGACGACTCGGACACGGCGTTTGATGCGGCCGCGTGCATTGGCTGCGGCG
>JAPLUJ010000524.1 GCA_026397695.1 Verrucomicrobiota bacterium
CGCCCAACTCGATGAACCCCGCGACGCGTGGCGTCCCAAGTTCCACGCGATGTGCGGCGACATCGTCAAGGACTGTAACACCGCCACTGCTGCCGTGCAGGCACTCAACAGCAAGTTGTTCCTACAGATCGGAGTGAAATATGATACCGGTCGCAAACGCCCTAACCAAAGCCCCAAGGAGTCGATCGAACAAGGCAAGGCGAGTTGCACCGGACTCGCCATCATCCTCGCCAACGCCTGCCGCAGCGTGGGCATCCCCGCACGCATCGCCGGAACCGCCATGTGGACTAACAAACGCGGCAACCACACCTGGGTCGAAGTCTGGGACGGCACCTGGCATTTCACCGGTGCCGCCGAACCCACCCCGGATGGACTCGACCGCGCGTGGTTCACTGGCGACGCCGCCAAGGCCGTGGCCAAGGACCCGACCTATGCCATCTGGGCCAACACCTGGCACCCGTCCCAAGAACATTTCCCGCTGGTCTGGGATCCATCTAACAAATCTGTCCCGGCCGTCAATGTCACCGAACGTTACACCGGTGCCGACAAGAACAAAGCACCTGAATCCGCCACGAAATCCGCCGTCGCCACGATCCACCTTCGCGTGTTGGATGAGGCGGGCCAGCGCGTGGCCGCCCGCGTTGATTTGTTAGACAAGACCGGCAAGGTCCTCGGCACCGTGGCCACCAAGGCCGGCACCGCCGACCTCAATGACATGCCGGCCTTGGAAATCAAACCCACGACCGACCATGTGCTGCGCGTGGTGCGCGACGGGCAAACCCGCGATTTCCCGGTGTCCGCCGGGGATGCCCGCGACAGCACGCTCGATCTGCAATGGTCGCAAGGCAAGCCGGCGGCCAGCAGCGCGGGCCTGGGATCGCCGCGGCAGTCGCTGGGCAATGCTCCCTCCAAACCGACGGTCGCCATCCCCATCCCGACCACCGCACTCACCAAAGCCGGGGCCGCCACCACCATCGATCTGGTGTGGGACCAGTGGCGCACTCAACAGGCACCCACCCGGGTGGAGGAAATGAAAGAACAGTTACTCACCCTCGGGGATAAGAAGATGAGGTTTCTGATCCGCACATTCGGCACCGCACCTGCCGACGGCCGCAGCCTTTGGATCTCGATGCACGGTGGTGGCGGCGCACCCGCCCAAGTCAACGACCAGCAGTGGAAGAACCAACTCCGCCTCTACGCGCCACCGGAAGGCCTTTACATCGCACCCCGCGCTCCCACCGATAACTGGAACCTTTGGCACGAAGCCCATATCGATGACCTCTTCGACCGCCTGATAGAAAACTGCGTGCTGCTCAACAACGTCAACCCGGACAAGGTCTATCTGATGGGATACTCGGCCGGCGGCGACGGCGTCTATCAACTGGCACCGCGCATGGCCGACCGCTTCGCCGCCGCCTCGATGATGGCCGGCCATCCGAATGATGCCTCGCCGCTCGGATTGTATAACCTGCCATTCGCGATATTCTCGGGCGCGGATGACGCCGCTTACAATCGCAACCAGATCGCCGCCGAATGGGGTGCCAAACTCGACGCGCTCGCCAAGGAAAACCCCGGCGCATACCCGCACCGGCTCACTATCTATCCGGGCCTCGGTCACTGGATGAAAGGCAATGATGCCGAGGCCGTGCCGTGGATGGCCAAACTCACCCGCAACCCGTGGCCGAAACAAATGGTCTGGCACCAGGCGGGCCGCCTGCACGGGCGCTTTTACTGGCTCGCCCTGCCCGAGGGCATCGCCAAGCCCGGCCTGACAATCCGTGGCGGTGTCGCTAACAACGTGATCACCCTGGATGCACCCGATGTCCCGCGCCTCATCCTGCGCCTCCACGACCGCCTGGTCGATCTGGACCAACCCATCAAAGTGCGGCTCAACGGCAAGCCCGTCTTCGAGGGCAAGGTGACCCGCCAAGCCGACGCCATCCTCAAGTCACTCCAACAACGCGCGGATCCCCACAGTGCCGCCACTGCGCTGCTGGAGGTGAGTAGTCAATGAGCGGATCGCATGCAAAACCCCATCACATCCGAAAAACTCACCGCCATGGAGGAGCGCATGGCGGGCCTCGGCATCACCGAGGGCGACTTGCTGGAAAAATTTGTTAGGGGCTCGGGGGCCGGCGGCCAGAAGATCAACAAGACCTCCTCCTGCGTGTTCCTCAAACACCTGCCCAGCGGAGTCTGCATCAAGTGCCAGATGGACCGCTCCCGCGAAATC
>JAPLUJ010000745.1 GCA_026397695.1 Verrucomicrobiota bacterium
CCGTGGGCGGGGAAGCCGCCGGCGTTCAACCGCAACCAGATCCTGCCCGCAGCCAGCCGCAAGTCGCTAAAAACGCCGGAATTCGCATATTAACCCGAAATTTCCTGACTCTAGGGTTGCCAAACCGGATTCTGCGACTAGCAATGCGCCCCCGCTAATAATCGGCGGCGGCAACTTAGCAGCATATGATCGGCAAGAAGGACCTCAGCAAATACCGCAACATTGGCATTTTCGCCCATGTGGATGCGGGCAAGACGACCACCACGGAGCGTATTCTCAAACTCACCGGCAGGATTCACAAAATGGGTGAGGTGCACGATGGCGCGGCCACCACCGACTTCATGGAACAGGAGCAGGAACGCGGCATCACCATCCAATCCGCCGCCACCACCTGCTTCTGGAAGGACTATCAGTTCAACATCATCGACACCCCGGGCCACGTGGACTTCACCATCGAAGTGTACCGCTCGCTTAAAGTGCTCGATGGCGGCGTCGGCGTGTTCTGCGCGTCGGGCGGCGTCGAACCCCAATCCGAAACCAACTGGCGCTACGCCGACGATTCACAGGTCGCCCGCGTCATCTATGTCAACAAAATGGACCGCATCGGCGCGAATTTCCTCAGCGTCGTGGAGCAGGTGAAAACCATCCTCGGTGCCAAGCCGTTGGTCATGGTGTTGCCGATCGGCGAGGAAGCCGGCTTTGTCGGCGTGGTCGATCTGTTGACCCGCCAGTCTTATATCTGGGATGATTCCGGCAAACAGGAAAATTTCACCATCGGTGATATCCCCGCCGGCATGGAAGACCAGGTCGAGCAATTCCGCGCCGATCTCATCGAAACCGCCGTCGAAATGGACGATAAAGTCATGACCACATATCTCGATGGCCACGAACCGGATATCGATACCATCAAACGCTGCATCCGCAAGGGCACCATCGCCCGCGAGTTTTTCCCGACCTACTGCGGGTCGTCCTTCAAAAACAAGGGTGTGCAAAATGTGTTAGATGCAGTGGTGGATTATCTGCCCGACCCCACCGAAGTCAATCCCCAGCCGGAAGTTGATCTAGCCGGAAATCCGACGGGCAGCTTCGCCGTGGTGGATGCCACCAAGCCGTTCCGTGGCTTGGCGTTCAAGATCATGGACGACAAGTATGGAGCCCTCACGTTCACCCGCATTTACTCGGGGGTTCTCAAGAAGGGCATGACCGTGCTCAATACGTTCAACGGCAAGACCGAGCGCATCGGACGCATGGTGGAAATGCACGCCAACGACCGCACCGAAATCCAGAGCGCCCAGGCCGGCGACATCATCGCCATCATCGGCCTCAAGAACGTCCATACCGGCCACACGCTGTGCGACAAAAACCATCCGGCCACGCTCGAGCCGATGGTGTTTCCGGATCCGGTGATTTCCATCGCCGTCGCGCCCAAGGACAAGGCCAACGCCGAGAAACTCGGCGTCGCCATCGGCAAAATGGTCCAGGAAGACCCGTCGTTCCACGTCGAAACCGACGACGAAACCAACGAGATGATCCTCAAGGGCATGGGCGAACTCCACCTCGACATCAAGATCGACATCCTCAAGCGCACCCACAAGGTCGAGGTCATCGTCGGCGCCCCGCAAGTCGCCTATCGCGAAACCATCACCAAGGCGGTTTCTGATAGTTACACCCACAAGAAACAATCCGGCGGATCCGGCCAATACGCGAAGATCGACTACATGATAGAGCCGCTGGAAGCGGGTTCGGGTTTTGTGTTTGAATCCTCGGTGGTCGGCGGCAACGTGCCCAAGGAATACATTCCG
>JAPLUJ010000453.1 GCA_026397695.1 Verrucomicrobiota bacterium
CACGCTTTTTCTTCACCTTGCGCCGCTGAGGGACAAGTGGGCGGCCTAGCAGGATCAATGCTAGAGCGTCGCAGATGGAGAACAGGCTGCCAGCCTGTGAGGTCCGACAGCGCGTCCCGCCTGTCGGCCAATGAGACGACAGGCTGGAAGCCCGTCGGCCCAGACAGCCGGGACGGCTATCCTCCACTCGCGCCGCCGGGATGGAAGCCGGGCGGATGCGGGTGATGGACTGGCGGTTTTCCCTGAGAATTTACTTGAAATCATCCATTCAAACTGTATGATTTCGGCTGTGATCGCGCGTTATGGGTATCTGGAGCGGGTGCGGACCGGGCTTGGGCGCGGGCCGATCGTGGCGTTGATTGGGCCGCGGCAGTGTGGGAAAACGACTTTGGCGCGGCAATTGATGAGCATGGGGGCAGCGGGTTATTTCGATCTGGAGGATCCGGCCACCGCCGCGGTGTTAGAAAACCCGATGAGTGCCTTGGCCCCCTTGACCGGCCTGGTGGTGCTGGATGAGGCGCAGCGAGCGCCCGGACTGTTTCCGGTGCTGCGGGTTTTGGCGGACCGGGAGGGACAGCCAGCCACCTTCCTGATTTTGGGAAGTGCCTCACCCGAACTCACCCGGCAAGCGTCCGAATCCTTGGCCGGTCGGGTGGAAATCGTCGAAATGAGTGGTTTTGACCTTACCGAGTTGCCCGCAGCTGACCTGCACCGCTTGTGGCTGAGGGGAGGCTTTCCGCGGTCGTTTCTAGCAGGATCGGAACGGGATAGCTGCGCGTGGCGGCGGAATTTCACCCGCACCTTTCTTGAGCGCGATCTGGCCGGACTTGGCTTCGGGATGTCGCCGCAAACCATGGGTCGGTTTTGGACCATGCTCGCCCATTACCACGGCCAGCTTTGGAACGGCAACGAGATCGCCGCCTCCATGGGCATTTCCGCCACGACCGCCCGCCACTATCTGGATGCGCTGGAGCAGACGTTCATGATCCGCCGCCTTCTGCCTTGGCACACCAACGTCGGCAAACGCCTCGTCAAAACCCCCAAAACCTATTTCCGCGACAGCGGGGTCTTCCATGCGCTGCAAGGCATCGAGTCGCACCCCGGATTGCTGACCCACCCGAAACTCGGAGCTTCCTGGGAAGGTTTTGCGCTGGAGCAAATCCTGCGCACCCATCCCGGCACGGACGCCTATTTCTACGCGATCCACAGCGGGGCGGAACTCGACCTGTTTTTTCCCAACCTGCGGTTAGGCATCGAAGTCAAATATCAGGACGCGCCGCGACTGACCCGCTCCATGCGCATCGCCATGAACGATCTGAAACTAACGGAACTGCTGGTGGTCTATCCCGGCGACCGCGAATATGCGCTGGCCGACGGGCTCCGCGCGGTGCCCCTAACGGCCGCCTGTGCCGCTCGCTAGACTTGAAATTCGGATTTAAGGCTCAATGTATCGACAGGTGCCTCTCCATCCGCTAGAAGCGGCTTGACCAAGCCATGCCCAACTTCATATCCGAGGACAACATCGAACAGGCCATCTTGCAGTGGCTCCAGTTCGTCCATGGTTATGACCGGGCCTTGTTCACCGAGAAGCGGGACAGTGTGTTAGAGTTGGTGCTGGATCTTGCCGAGCATGGTTCCAAGTGGGCGGCCTAGCAGGATCAATGCAAGCCTCGCAGATTGGAGAACAGGCTGCCAGCCTGTGAGGGCCGACAGCGCGTTCCGCCTGTCCGCCAATGAAACGACAGGCTGGAAGCCCGTCGGCCCAGACAGCCGGGACGGCTATCCTCCCCTCACGCCGCCGGGATGGAAGCCGGGCGGATGCGGGTGATGGCCTGGCTGCTTGAAGATGGGCACGGGCGGCCCGCCCGTGGTTATGATTGCTCAACGGGCGGGCCGCCCGTTCCCCTGCGCAACAGGTAGCCGGTGCCGCGGGCGGTTTTGAGGCTGGCCGCATGAGCGCCGAGTTTGACGCGCAGGCGCTTGATGTGGGTGTCGAGCGTGCGGCTGCTGGCGGCATCGCTGTAGCCCCACACGGCGCGCAAGAGTTGGGTGCGGTCGCACGGGCGGCCGGCGTGCTCGGCGAGGTGTTGCAGGAGTTTATATTCGGTGGGTGTTAGATCGAGCGGCTCGTTTTCGGCATAGCACTGGAGGGATGTGGGATCGAAGCGGAACGGGCCGGCGCACAGGGCCGCGCGCGGGGCGGGGGCCTCGATGCGTTTCAAGACGGACTTGATGCGCAGCAGCAGTTCCCTGGGGGAAAAAGGTTTGGTGATGTAATCATCGGCCCCGAGTTCGAGCCCGGCGACGCGGTCCTCGGTCTGGGCGCGGGCGGTGAGCATGATGACCGGAGTGTGCAGAGTGCGCGGGTCGCGGCGCAATTCCTTGAAGACACGCACGCCATCCATGCCGGGCAGCATCAGATCTAACAAAACAAGGGCCGGGCCTTCTTTTTTCGCGCGCGCCAGTCCGGTGATGCCGTCGTGGGCGAGGATGGTGGTGAAGCCGTCGCGCTGCAAATGCAGGGCGATGAGATCGGCGATGTCCAATTCATCTTCAATGACGAGGATGCGACTCATAAGGGTGGCGGTTGGGTGGGTGGGGATGGTTTGCGGTGTTCGTGGCGGATGTCTTTGGCGCTTTCCAGGAAAACGGCTTCCTCGCCGATATTTACTGACAGATCGCCGATGCGTTCCAGCGAGCGGGCGATGAAGATCAGATGCAGCCAGGATGCGCTGCCGCTGTTGGGGTTTTCGAGTTGTTCGCTGAGGGTGCGGGCGAGTTGTTTGTGGAGGCGGTCGAGCTCCTTGTCCTTGTCATGCAACGATTGGCCGAGGACGGGGTCGTGGTTGGTATAGGAATCCATGGCATCGCGCAACAATGCATAGGCGTGGGTATAGAGCGGTTCGATCCATTGCACTTCCTGTAACGGTTGGCCACGGTGGATTTTGCGGGCGCGTTTGGCGATGCCGACGGCATGATCGGAGATCCGCTCCAGGTTGGTGCTGATTTTCATCGAGGCGATGACCAAGCGCAGGTCGGTGGCGACCGGATGGAAGCGGACGAGGATTTCCATGCCGGTTTGATCTACCTTGCGCTCGAGTTCATCCACATCCGTATCTGCGGCGATCACGGTATTGGCGAGATCGATATCGGAGCGCAGCAGGGCTTGCATCGCTTGTTCGAGGTTCTGGCGGGTCAATGCGGCCATGGTCAGGAGGTCCTCCTGCAGATGGCGGATGGCGTTGTCGTAATCGCGGAAGATGTGGGGCATGGTGGTGGGTGGATAGTGGATAGTGGATAGCGGATAGCGGATAGTGGATAGCGGATAGTGGATA
>JAPLUJ010000154.1 GCA_026397695.1 Verrucomicrobiota bacterium
CCGAGCTTCTTAATCGCAAGTTTGAAGTCAAACGCCAGTTGCCCCGGTATCAAGGGCACAAACAGGAGCGGCGCGCGTTCCGGAATTTCCTCATCCGTTTCCCACACCACATAACTGAACGCACATTCACCTGCCTCGAGCATCCTCCCTGATGCCTGATCTTTTGCCAAATCATCGCTGTGTCTGTATTTCAAGGGAAAAGGACGCTCTCCGTCCACATAGCCAGCCACAATCAATTGGCGGAAAAAATCATTGGACGAGGTCTTCCCCAACAAGCCCTTGGGAATAATTGCGAAAGCAGGTTTCCAGCGCTGCCCGTGCCCGACGTCGCCATTTCGGTTGGGATTCCATGATGGTTCTTGTCAGTTCCAGGATTCCAACACGAGACCGCGGACGTGCGAGAACTCGCTCGTGTTTCCGGTGACCAGGGTGAGATCGTGTTCGATGGCATGGCTGGCGATGAGGATATCGAGCGGGCCGATGGATTGTCCGGCGGCGGTGAGGTCCTGGCGGACCTGCTAGGAAATGGCTTTTGGGGTGAAGGCCGTTGAAGGAGCCGGTGGCCAGAACCGGAGGGCGGGGAAAAGAAGTTCTATTACGGTGCTTTTCAGTTGCTTTGCCAGACCTTGATGTTTTTGCAGGAGGTCATGTTGTCCGCACTGATGAATCCGATCCGCCCGTTGCAATTCACCCGTTTGAGGTTCATCAGGTAATCGTTGATATATAACTCCATCATGTTCTCCTTGATCACCACCCGGAACTTGAGCGGCGGCCCGAGGTCCAGGTCACGACTTGAGGTTTGCAGGACTTTGAACCCGCTACCATCGGCCTTGATTTCGCCGAATGGCACGGCCTCGCGGGCCAGCAGCAGGCAGCGGCCATTACCGTTGCCCAGATCGAAGAAAATGCCGGGGCCGCCACCGGCCGCGGCCGCGAGCGGAGCGTTTTCCAAAGTGCCTTCAATGACATGGGTGCGGCGTAGGTCCAGTTGGGTGTCCAACATGCTGAATGAAGATGCGTAGTCCCTGCCTGCCGCGACCGGCTTGGTTTCCACCTGCTTGGCCTTGAGCTTGTCGTTGTGCTTCCACCACTTGAGCCGCAGGACGCCTTCGCCATCAATTTCGACATCCTTCAGAGGCGCGGCATAGACCGGACCGTTTTGATAGAAATGGTTGACCAGCGGTCCGCCGGGCGCCGTGTGGAAGAAACGGGGGAAATAGATATCACACCCATGGCCAAAAACATTGGGATTCTTCTTCTGCGCAAGGAAAGGCCCCTCCGGTTTGTCTCCGACTGCGACTCGACCTTCAGCGATGAGCATATAGTACTTGGTGCCGATCTTCTGGATTCCGCCGAATTCACCGCCAATATCACCCTCGACGGGTGGCAGCGCCGTCCATGCAATGCCGTCTTTGCTCTCGGCAAATCCGAACTCGCAGGGCCGATACTTGAGTTTGGTTGCGTCCGGGTCGGCGGTGAAATAGCCATACAGACTGCCATCGGGGCGCTGGATGGCGTCGATGCAGTCCCATCGGCCTTTCTCCTTGTACCAGCGGACGTCCTGCACAAAACGGTGCTTCTCGTCCACCTTTGTCCAGTCCAGCAGGTTCGTGGAGGTCACAAACATGATGTCCTGTTTGTCGCCGAACCATTCCGAGTAATTCATCACCCACCGGTGGCTCGTCTCGAAGTCCGG
>JAPLUJ010000466.1 GCA_026397695.1 Verrucomicrobiota bacterium
GGGACCGAAGATCGTCGTCGTGCAGGACCTCGACAAACCGCGGATGTTCGGCGCGTTCTGGGGCGAGGTGAACTCCAACACCCACCGTGCGCTCGGCTGCGTCGGCTCGATCATTGACGGCGGTCTCCGCGACCTCGACGAGATGAACAACGCCGGCTTCAAAGTGCTGGCGCGCCGTATGTGTGTCGGCCACGCTTGCTCGATTCCGTTGCGCTGGAACTGCGAAGTCGAAGTGTTCGGGCGCAAAGTCCAGCCCGGCCAACTCATCCACGCCGACAAACACGGCTTCCTCGCCATCCCCTTCGGCGAAGAACGCGGACTGCTCGAAGCGGCGACGTTCATGGACGCCAACGAATGCAACACCGTCATCCCCGCCGCACGCGACATCGCAGGCCGCAGCAAGGAAGAGATCCTGAAGAACATGAAAGCCGCCGGCGCTGCATTCGGCAAAGCAGCACGCGCCAAGTTCAAACGCAAAGGCGAGTGGTGAGGCGCCGCCTGTTTCTTGCTGCCATGTCGACTTTTGATGACGATCCTGTCACCAAATGCGCATGGCTGTGCGTCAGTGACCGAAGTGTCACAACCGGATGGCGGGGAAAAGAAGTTGATGGTTTTCATCATGAGGATGACCTATCCAGAGTCAACGCGGCATTGCTGTGAAATGCAGTGAGGTGCGGTTGTCCCGGAGGATACGGTGACGCCCCATCACGCGGGCGGTTTCCGGTTGGGTCTCGAAGACTCGGGTTTCCCTACGACTCGATGTCCACGCCAACGACCTGTACGTGGCAGTTCGAGGACGCGGCATTTTTCTTCCCGGTGACGATGACTGTCAAGGTATGCTTCCCGGGTGCCAGGCCGCGAGCGATGGTCACACGGCGGTTCCAATCAACGGCAGCTCCATACGTGTCCAGAACAGCGTTGTCCGAGGAGTCCGCTTCAAGTTCGCCTCCGCCTTGCTTGGTGGCAGGTTTTCCGTCGATCAGGAGTTGTGCCACGCCGCAGTCCGGCCCGACCTTGTAAACGAGATGTACGGTCTTCCCCTCGAAGCCGACGTCAACCCGGCTGTCGGCAGCGTTGTGATAGTGGAGTGTTCCGCATCGCGGCCCGCTGCCTGTCCACGCGGTCCATCCGTCCGAGTACCGCATGTTAGGGTCGGTGTCGGGAATCTCGCCGGGAGCAGGTTGCGGCCGCGAGTAGTCTCTGGCGGCGAAATCGATATTCTTGTCGGCGGTGATTCGGCCTATCAGTTCGATTTCTTTGGGATCGTAGGGCGTATTGTCTTTGCGGTACAAGTCGCAGAACCAGAGTTTGGGTTCCGGCGTGCCCGGCTTGTCCCACCAGGTGAACTGGCACTGCATACGGCCGTTGACCAGGCCCCAACTGAAGCAGCCCACCGCTTCGCGGCGGAACAACGGCAGATCGGTCTCCCACCGGGCACCGGAGTGGCGGGTCATCCACTCGGTGCAGATCACGGGACGCTGGTTGGCCTTGTGGTGGGCAATCGACGAGCGCATGCGCTGGTAATCCGTGTAGGCGTGGAATGTGATAATGTCGGAGAGTTCGGCCATCACCCGGTTCAGGTCATTCAGGTTCGCGTTCCACATTCCCATGCTGAGCGGCTGGCTGGGACCGACTTCGCGCGCCCAAGCGAAAGTTGCCTCGACCAGCGGCAGGCTGCGGTTGCCCAGCCCGCTGTTTCCCGGCTCGTTATACAGATCCCACATCAGCACCCGCGTGTCTTGGGCGAAGGTCCCCACGATGTCTTTGATGTATTTCTCCAGGTCCGGCCAGGCGGCACGGTCCGTCACGGCTTTCAACCCCGGGCTTGGGGTCCAATTTGGCATAATCATGCCCGGGGTCGGGTCTTTTTGCTTTCCCAGGTACGGCTCGGTCGTGGGCGGGGCGCCGAACGCGCAGTCGTCGAACGGAACGAACATCACGGCGATGCCGTGCTTCTGGGCGATCGCCAGAAACCGCTCCATCCGTTTCTTCATGCCTTGGGCGTTGTGTTTCCAAACGAGATACTGGAGATTCGTGCGGCAGGCATTGAAGCCTGTCTTGGCGGCCAGCGCCAACTCGGCGTCGATGGTTTTCTCGTCGAAGGTATCGGCAGCCCACAGCTCGGTCGTGTTCACCACATTGCCGGGATGGTAGTTGATGCCGACGATCCAGGGTCGGGCTTTGTACCATGTCCACGCCCGCTCGACGCTCCAAGGGCGCAGCCGCTGTGGCAGGCCAACATCGGCCGCCACCTGCTTTGGATCCAGACCGGTCTGGCCGGGACCTCGGCGGCGTCAAAGCACGTGCCGTCCGGGTAGATCACGCCTTGGTAGGGGGTTGCGCCCTGGGTAAACTGCGTCCGGCCTATCATCAGTTCCCAGAAGCACCAACCGACTTTCTCCTCGGCCAGGATAGGCATGACGTAGGAGTACGGTTGCTGCGGACGCCCCGCCACCTCGTTGATGATGACCGGCTTGCCGTGTTTGCGACCCAGCTCCTTGACCGCACGCAGGTCCTCTTGCAGGTCCTTTCGATAGTTGTGTGTGCAAAGCACCTCTACCCTATCGAGCACCTGCGGGATGAGGTTGCTGTGTTCGACCCCGACCGTGCGCGGGTGGTTGGGATCGATCTGCTTCACGTAATCCAGAAAGTGACGGAGGAATGTCCAGATCAGCTCTTTGTCCTGCGGTTTTTTGAACGAGGTACAGGTCGGTTCGTTCATCACGTCCCACATCACGATTCGCCGATCGTCCTTGTGGCCGCCGACCACGTCCCGGACGTATTGCTCCAGCTTCGGCCAGTGTTCCTGGCCAAGCCGGTTCTGGCCGGGGTTGGCCATCCAGTTCTTGTCCCTGTAGTTCACCAGATCGGGGAACGCTCCGAAGCAAGAATCGAAGACCACCGGCATCATGCGCAGGTGGTGCTTATCACACAGGCCGAGAAAGTTCTCGAAGCGTTCCAGGAAGAGCTTGGGGTCGCGCTCATAGACAGCCACTTGCAGGAAGACCCGCACCGTGTTGAGCTTCAACCGCGCCGCATAGCCCAATTCCCGATCAATGACATCGGGGTCGTAGTCCATCCAGATCTGCACGTCGTTGCGGGCATAGGAGGGCACGTAATTGGCGCCTCGCATCCCCGAGAAATCCTCGGCCACGGCCAAACTCGCCGTCGCCATGACCATCACGGCCGCAACTGCCGTGGCACACATTGACTGGTATCTGTATTGCATGATGTGAGAGGTGGCCCCGAAATCCGGCCACGCAGTGACTATACCAAGCCATGGTGACAACACAAGGGAAATGGAAGCCGTGATCGATGGAGTGCGCGGGAGATTTCCAACATCCAACATCCAACATTGCCCCGCTGCGCGGCGCCATGCCAGTGAGGGCTGCGCCGGTTTTTTCAATGCTCGCTAGTGCTCGCTCCGCGTTCAATATCCAATGATCAAGTAAGAGAAAGACGGGTCGCGGAGCGACCCT
>JAPLUJ010000305.1 GCA_026397695.1 Verrucomicrobiota bacterium
ACCAATGGCTCCTTGGTGCGCGGCGAGCGGTAATGATAGAGGTGGAGCTGATAGTTGTTGCGGGCCGAATTGACATCGTATGAGATTCGCAAATTGACATCGTCGCAATTTTGCTGGATTTGCCTGCGGCTATGCCAGCTTATGCCTTCGGCATTTTTGCCGCCGCCGTGATCACGGCTTTCTGCGTTGCATGCTCTGATCGGGTTTTGGTTCCGGTTTCATCGTAGTTTCGGCGCTTGATGATGACGACGCCGGAAGTTATCAGTCGCCTTGGGGCTGTGCCGCATGTGCGCTAACTTATGGTGGGGTGCGCTCACGCTCCACGCGCTGCAGATTCAAACCACGAATGGCGGAAGTGGGCTGCCAAGTGCAGCGGCCACGGCCCGCAGGAGTTCGGCTTCAGAATCGCTGAGAACGCCGTCGCGAGCCGCCGCCAAGCCGCACATGCGTAACAATTGCTTGCGGACCAGCGGGGTGGCGAGGGAGCAACGCTTGAGGGCGATCGACATGCCATCAAGTGTGCAGGACGAAGGATCCAGCAGTTCGATGGCTTGGCCGGTGTGTTGTCGGAAATCGTCCGCCGCGAGCGCAAATGCCGCGTTGGCATCGAGGTCGGTCATGCGCGCAAAGGTGGAAAGCAGCAGGCTGGTTTCCGCCGCGAGGGGAGACAATGAAGTTATGGCCGGACCCGCAGCCGCAGGATGGCCGAAGGCATCATCGAGATACCGATGCAACATCATGCGCAGCATGAATTCGAACAACACGACCTCGCCATCGCTGGCGATCAACTGCTCGGTCGCGGCCAGGAAGGCACTACATTCGTCCGCCGACATCTTGCGTAGGGCAGGCAGCGCAAGCTCTAGACAAGCGATCTTGTTTACCGCCGGAGTGTTGACGAGTTGACTGTGCCACGCCAGCGCGCGTGCCGCCACCTCCTGGCCGCAATGCTCGGTCAACCAAGCGGTTTCGCCACGCCGCAGGCGCTCGTCTTGGGATAACAGCAGACCCAGGAGCAGCGCCTTCGCCGCCTCGCGCGAGCGCAAGGCGGTGATCGCATTGGGGCTGACGCCTGCCCGCACCGCAGCTCCGGTGGCACTGCGGATTTGCGCCGCGCCACCGAGGTCGTCGAGGGCCGCCATGCCTATGGCCATGTGACCGGCCGGCAGTGGCGGCGGCCGGTTGGCGGTCGGGTGGTCGGCGATCTCGTGGGGCGGCGTGGCGCGGGAGAACTTGCCGTCCCATCCGGGGTCGAGCATGCGGATCCGGGCTTCAAGCGGCGGGTGGGTGGTCATGCCGTAGGTGAACAAGCCGGACTCCGCGAAAAACAAGTGGCGGGCTTCGGTGGCCTTTGATGCCCGCACCACACCCTTGCTTGTTAGACCGCCGATCTTCTTCAAGGCCCCCGCAAGGCCCTCCGGTTCGCGCGTGAATTGAACGGCCGAGGCGTCTGCTAGAAATTCACGCTGGCGCGAAATGGCGGCTTGGATCAAACGACCGAAAAAAGTACCTATCAAGCCGACGAGCCACAAGGTCAGGCCGACGCCGAGGATTGCCAGCAGGACGGCCGCGCCGCCGCCTTTGTCGCGCGAACCGCCGCCGATGCGCACCACGCGCAGCACTTCGAGGATGGCGCGACCGATGATCGACACCATGATCAAGCCGAATACCCAGCCGATCAAGCGCTGGTTCAACTTCATGTCGCCATTCAAGATGTGGCTGAATTCGTGGGCGACCACACCCTGCAGTTCGGCGCGCGTCAGGCGTTCCAGGCAGCCCCGCGTGACGCCCACCACCGCATTTCCCGGCTTGGTCCCGGCGGCAAACGCATTGATCGAATCCTCACCGTCGAGCACCCACACTTGCGGCACCGGGATTCCCGCTGCTATCGCCATTTCCTCGACCACGTTCAACAAGCGGCGCTCGCCGGAGTCACTCGTCGATGGGTCAATCAAGCGCCCGCCCAAGTCGCGAGCCACCACTTCACCGCCGGCCGACAATTGTGCCAGCTTGAACAAGCTGCCTAACAAAATCGCCCCGCCCACCACCGCAGTCACGGTGATGGCCACCTCGGGAAACCACCATGTGTCCGTGCCTAACTGTGAGCACTACGCCGACGACCGCAACCGCGAACCACACGACCAGCAGACCGGTTCGCTGGCGGGCGTTTTCCTGCGCTTGAAAGAAATCTATCGCCATGGCAGGCGGCGCGGGTGTTCTAACTGAACGAAACCTTGACGGCCTCGCGTTCGGATTCATCACTCACTTCAAAGGATGCCGCAGCCACAAACCCGAACATTCCCGCAATCAGGTTGGTCGGGAAGCTTTCGCGCTTTGTGTTATAGCCCATCACCGCGTCGTTGTAGGCCTGCCGTGCAAACGCCACCTTGTTCTCGGTCGATGTCAGTTCCTCGCTCAATTGCGCCATCGTTTGGTTAGCCTTGAGGTCCGGATAGGCCTCGGACAACGCAAACAATCGTCCGAGCACGCCACCGAGCCCGCTTTCGGCCTGCATCAATTTTCGCATCGACCCCGGGTCGTCAGGTTTTGCTCCGTTAAGCGCGCTCGCAGCCTGGTTGCGGGCCGTGATCACCGCCTCGAGCGTGCCGCGCTCATGAGCCATGTAGGCCTTGGCGGTTTCGACCAGGTTCGGGATCAAATCGTGGCGGCGTTTCAATTGCACGTCGATCTGGGCGAACGCGTTGCGAAACAGGTTTCGCAGTGCAACCAAGCCGTTGTATTGCATCACCAGCCACAGCGCGATCACTACGATCACGCCGCCGATGATAAGGATGATCAAGCCGCTTTCCAAGATGAGTGCCATGGCGATTGACCAATGGAAAACTCCGATTGGCGCCAGTCTTTTAGGATAATCCGCCTGACCCGGCAAGGATAATCTGTCATCCGCAATCAGGCCGCACCGCAGCTCACGGTGTCAGTACCACCCGCAACGCCTCACCACTTTCCATGAGGGCGAACGCCTGTTGGATGTCGTCGAGCCTGAGTACGTGGCTGGCGATTTTCTCCACTGGGAGCGAGCCACCGGCGATCAACTCCACGGCGCGCTGGACATGGCTGGCGGTGGAATCGCTGGTGCCGACAACGCGCAGTTCACCATAGTGCATCGGCCGGCTATCGACATTGAGCATGCTGTTGCCGGCGGGCAGCGAGGCAAACAGGCAAACCGTGCCACGCTTGCGTACCATCGTCATCGCCTGTTCCTGCGGCTGCGCGGCGGGCGCGGACACGATGACCACATCGGCACCGTAACCGCCGGTTTCGTCCATGATGATCTTTGTTAGATCGTCGGTGGCCGGGTTGACGAGCCGGTCGAAGCCGAACGTTCCGGCTTGTTTCAGGCGGGCCGGATTGACTTCGCTGAGGATGATTTTCGAGGCGCCAAACTCGCGTGCGACGCAGGCGTTGAGGATACCCATCGGTCCGGCACCAAGCACCGCGACGACATCGCCTTGGACGATGCCACAGTTTTCAGCGGCATTGACGCAGCAGCTAACAGGTTCAGAGAGGGCGGCGTGGATCGCCTTCACGGTGGCGGGAACTTTAACCACATGACCCTGCTCCAGTGCCCGCGCGGGAATCGTGACTAACTCCGCCATGCCACCGTTGTAATAAAAGCCCATCGGGCGGAGGTCGGTGCAGAGATTGCGCCAGCCACGCCGGCAATAGAGACATTCGCCGCAGGAAACCGAGGTCGCCATCACCACGCGCTCGCCGAGGGCATGGCCATGCACGCCGGCACCGATAGATTCGATGAGACCGCTGAATTCGTGGCCCATGGTGATCGGCGGACGCATCCGCGGATTGCCGGTCTTATAGGCTTTCCAGTCCGAGCCGCAAACCGCACATGCATCCACCTGCACGCGGATTTCGTCCGCGCCGCAAACGGGCATTGGTACCGATTCACAGCGCACATCGAGCGGGCCGTGATATACTACGGCCTTAATAGTTGTCATCGGCGGTGGCTCCTGCGAGAATGGCTTCGGTGGAACCCACGCCGAGGCGGTTGGCACCTTGCACGAGATAGCCGGTGGCGGTTTTCCAATCACGGATGCCGCCGGAGGGTTTCACGCCGAGGCGGCCACCGACGGTCTTGAGCATTACGTCGATGATTTCCGGCGTCGCACTGCCGGGACCGAAGCCGGTTGATGTTTTCACGAAGTCGGCGCCCGCCTCCTCGGTGATGAGGCAGGCTTTGGCAACCTGGTCGAGAGTCAGATAACCACTCTCCTGAATCACCTTGACCAGCACGCCATGCGGTTTGGCCATGGCCACCACCGCCGCGATGTCGCGACGGA
>JAPLUJ010000473.1 GCA_026397695.1 Verrucomicrobiota bacterium
AAACTTCCCCGGCCCGCTGATGGTGCCGCGAAGGTCCGATCCCTCGCCAGTTGCACTGCCCTGAAAGCCTCTTTGGGAAAGATTGGTATAGACAAGATTACTTTGCAGATGCATGTCCATCGAGTTGTGGGACGCATAGCCGTCACTGGTTGACGGCGAGAAGGTGGCGGCCGCTGCCGTGCCCGTGTCCCAGGTTAACTTCTTGCCGGGCGAGGTGAACACGTTGGACCAGGCAGAAGCTCCGGTGGGGGTCCAGTTGGCCAACGTAAGATCGCGGTTGATGTAAACACCATCGCTGCCGTTATTCGCACTGTTTGAGTTGGGAGCCGACATGGTCATGGTCGCACCCACACCCTCGGCGATAATACCGCCCGTCCAGTTGCTAGGGGCAAAATAATACCTGGGGCCAAACTGCTGGCTAAAATTACCGTCTACCGCCCAGGCGCTCGAGACAATCGCCAGGCACGTCGCAGTGACCGCAAGCGCGAGGGGTTTGAGATGATTTCTTATAGGTTGGATGATGTTCTGTGTTTTCATAATGATGCTGCGACTTTCATGGTTGTGTTGGTTGGAGTGGAGAGACTGGACGTTGTTTGTTGGATGATGGACAGCAGAGGTTGGGGGCGGAAGAAAAGCTGAAAGTTGAAAGCTGAAATGGGAGAAGACTCAAGACTGGAAGACACAAGACGCAAAAGAAGAGGAAGAGGGCGGAAGAAAAGCTGAAAGTTGAAAGCTGAAATGAAGAGGAAGAGTGAAGAAGAGAGATTTATGATTTATGATTTTTGATTTGAAGATGGGAGTTGGATGTCGGAGGTTTTACAGGAGGAAGCGAAGGGAAATTGGTTGTGAAGGAGGAGGAAGGAGGAAATGCGGTGCTGGAATCCACCTTACAAAGACGAAGAAACGCGATTTTTTGGCGGGCGCAAGATTTTTTCGGGAATTTGATTTTTGGAGGATAGCCGTCCCGGCTGTCTTGGACAACAGGGCGCGTTCGGCGAGCTCAGCCGAGCCGACCCGCCTGTTGGAATTCTGCCACGGAGCAGAACTCAGCAAACCACCTCGTTTGGAGCAAGTTCGATTCCCTCAATGGTAGGGACGGTCGGCCTCGGCCGTCCCACTTGTCCGCCGTATGGCGGTGCGAATGGAGGGAGCTTGATTCGCTAAAATCCAAACGCTTAGCCATTCGCTTCCTCCGTGTCCTTTCAGGCCGCAAGGCCAGTCACGGCGCGGCGAGGCCGCCACGCCCTACCATTTCAGGGAATCCGGCTTGCTCGACACTACGGCGTTTCCGAGGTCAAACGCTGAGTTGTGATGGAGATGAGATATCCGGCACGGAGCGGGCCTACTTCGCTAAAGCTACGAAGGCCGCAGACGCTCCGGGCACGGTCTGGAGCGGGACGCTCCAGCTACGTTGCGACTTCTGAAGCGTCACTTGTATTCATCAGATGGCCGCAGGCAAATCGCCCCGCCTTGGGTCCGCTCCTTGTCACGCACCACAGGAATGTGGTGCCTCCATATTTGCCATCAGACCTTCATCAGGTCCGCCTCCTTGGCGACGGCGTGGTCGTCGATCTTTTTGGTATATTTGTTAGTGAGGCTTTGGACTTCATCCTCGAAATCCTTGTGGCCGTCTTCGGTGAGGAGGTTGGCGGCCTTGAGTTTTTTGGCGGTGTCCATGCCGTCCTTGCGCACCGCGCGGAGGCGGACTTTCGCTTCTTCGGCGAGTTGTTTGATGAGTTTGACCATATCGCGGCGGCGTTCCTCGGAGAGTTCGGGGATGGGCACGCGGATCGAGCGCTCGGCGGCGGCGGGATTGAGGCCGAGTTTGCTTTCGCGGATCGCGCGATCGATATCGCGGGTGGTGGCGGGGTCGAACGGTTGGACGACCAGCATGCGCGGTTCCGGCGCGCTGATGACGGCGAGGCTTTTGAGTTTGCTCACGCCGCCGTAGGCCTGGACATGGACGTCGAGGTTTTCTATCAGCGCGGGGCTGGCCTTGCCGGTGCGCACGCCGACGAACTCGTGGTTGAGGTGATCGACGCACTTGATCATCGCTTCTTCGACATTGAGGATGGCTTCGTCAGGATCCATGGCAGTGGGGTGTTAGGGGTGGATGTTAGAGTGGGATTATTCGCCGCCGTGGACGAGGGTGCCGATCGGCAGGCCGCGCAGGGCGTGCGCGAGATTTCCGCTAGGAGCGAGTTCGAAAATGATGATGGGGATGTGGTTGTCCATGCACAGGCTGAAGGCGGTGGTGTCCATCACGCTGAGCCGTTTGGAAATGCATTCGTGGAAGGTGATGGTTTCGTAGCGTTTGGCGTCCGGGTTTTTCCGTGGATCGGCATCATAGACGCCGTCCACCTGGGTGGCCTTGAGAATGACATCGGCGCCCATTTCGCTGGCCCGCAGCGCGGCGGTGGTGTCGGTCGAGAAAAAGGGATTGCCGGTGCCGGCGGCGAAGATCACCACCTTGCCTTCATCGAGTTGGCGCACCGCCCGGCGGCGGATGAAGGTTTCCGCGACGTTTTGCATTTCGATGGCGGATTGGACGACGCAGCTCACACCGTGATGTTCCAGCGCACTTTCGAGGGCGAGGGCGTTCATGACAGTGGCGAGCATGCCGACGTAATCGGCGGTGGCGCGATCCATGCCGCGGGCGGATGCGCTGGCACCACGCCAGAAATTCCCCCCCCCCACAACGATGCCCAGTTGCAGCCCGGCAGCCACGGCATCGCGGATTTCCCCGGCGATGCGGTTGACGATTTCCGGTGAGATGTTGTCCTTGGAGTCGGACCCGCGCAACGCTTCACCGCTGAGTTTCAGGATGGCGCGTTTGAACGGGCGTGGATCTTTGGGGCGTTGCGGCATGCGTGATGGGACTGCCCTATAAAAGGGATTTCCGGCCCGCTTGGAAAGGCAAATTACGGATTCATTTTTTCCACCTCCATGCTTGCCAAGCGGGGTTGCGCGGGATTGTCATGGGACATGGACTATGTGACCAAGGCGCGCTGCGTCATCGAAACCGAAATTGACGGCTTGCAGCGCATGGCGGGGCGGCTCGACGGGCGCATTGTCGAAGCCGTGCAAATCCTCCATCACACGCTCGATCACCGGGGGAAAATCGTGGTCGTCGGGGTGGGGAAATCCGGCAACATCGGCCATAAGATCGCGGCCACCCTCAATTCCACCGGCGCCACCGCCGTGGTGCTCGACTCCCAAAACGCGCTGCACGGCGATCTCGGGCTGCTCTCCGACGGTGACGCGGTGCTGGTGCTTTCCTACTCGGGTGAAACCCGTGAGTTGCTCGATCTCCTGCCCTTCATCAAACGCTTCGACGTGAAACTCATCACCCTGACCGGCAAACCCGGCTCCACGCTCTCGCGTCTGAGTGAAGTCACCCTCGACACTTCAGTGGAACGCGAAGCCTGCCCGCTCAATCTCGCGCCGACTTCCTCGTCCACCGCCATGCTGGTGATGGGTGACGCGCTGGCGATGGTTTTGTTAGAAGCGCGCGGCTTCACCGAGGAGGATTTCGCGCGGTTTCATCCGGGCGGGTCGTTAGGGCGCGCCTTGCTCACCCGGGTCTCGGACATCATGCGCTCGGACGTGGATCTGCCAACGGTACCCGAAGATGCGGATGTGTTCGCCACGCTGGATGCCATGCACCGCGTGCGCGCCGGAGCCTGCCTGATCCTTGATGCGTCAGGTGGCCTGGCCGGGATTTTCACCCACGGTGATTTCGCCCGCAGTTTCCGCGCCGATCCGTTGTTAGGCGGCAAACCGGTCGCCTCGCTCATGACCCGCCGCCCCATCACCGTGCCGGCCGACGCCCTGGCCGTCGAGGTCCTGCGCACCCTCGGCCAAAACCGCATCGATGATATCATCGTTGTGGACACGGCGGGCAAACCCGTCGGCCTGATCGACACCCAGGACCTGGCACGGCTGAAGATCGTGTGAAGCGGCGGCGGGGTGCATAGGACCTATAGGTCGTATAGGACGTATAGGTCGTATAGGTCGTATAGGTCGTATAGGACCTATAGG
>JAPLUJ010000272.1:0-10719 GCA_026397695.1 Verrucomicrobiota bacterium
CTCTTCTGCCACCGCCCTCCCCGGCAAAAAAGCCGCCAATTTCATCATCAACAACCTGCTCGGAACCCTCAACGAACATGGCATCGGCATCGACGCCTGCCCGGTTACCCCGGACCAACTCCGTACCCTGCTCCTGCTCGTTGAAAACGGCACGCTCGCCTCCAACCAGGCCAACGAGGTGTTCGCCACACTCTATCAATCCCCCGACCGCGACCCCGCCGCCATCGCCGCCTCCCTCGGCTTCAAACCCGCCGCCGCCGGCGAACTCGAAACCCTCGTCAACCAAGTCCTCGCCAACCACCCGACCGAAGCGGCTGCCGTCAAAGCCGGCAACGACAAACTCCTCAACTTCCTCACCGGCCAGGTCATGAAAGCCTCATCCTCCAAACCCAACCCAAAGCAGGTGACCGAGATGCTGCACAAGATCCTGCAGGCGTGAGCCAGTCCATTCCTCCCCATGCTCCCCGATTTCGCCCATTCCCTCTATCAACATTTCGCACGTGAAGGCATTCCACTGCTATCCAGCGCATGAACGTCGTCGATCTTGAGTTCCCGGATTTGGCCGGCCACCCGCCACCGCCACAGGTCACCCTCGACGTTTACTAGAAGTGGGTGTTCGAGCTTTTGGCCTGCGGCATGCGCCCGGTCATGACGGACGAAGAACTCATCGCCGACTTCATGCGCAACGAAGGCCGCCAGACCGACGAATGGCCCGACTTCGGCGCTCAATGATTTTCCTGAGATATACAAAGGTCGCAGCGTGCGTATCCGTGGACGGCTCTTGCCTCCGCCTCATTATCTTCTTGCCACCCATTCCACGAACTGCTAGCATCCGCCCATCGTTATGAAAAGATCCTGGATTGCCACCGGCTTGACCCTCGCGGGCTGCGGATTCTTCCTCCTCGCCCAAAATCCGGACCCCGTTCCTCCGGCATCCGGAAAATCCCCCGGCACTTCTGATAGCCCGGCCGCCACCGATCCGTGCGCCTCCCCAGCCCCCTCGCCAAAACTGGCACAAGTCCAGGTGGAATACATCGAACTCTCCCACGAATCGCTCACCAAGTTGTTGTTTCTCGCCAGACCCGCCAGCGCCGACGCCACCAAACTGCGCGAACAACTCCAACAAATGGTCACCAATAACGACGCCGAGGTGCTCGAAACCCAAATTCTCGTCGTCAGAAGCGGCATGAAAGCAACCACCGAATCGATTCACGAATTCATCTATCCGACCGAATATGAACCGCCCGCATTACCTGGTTCTTTCCCATCCGAACCCGCCAATAACGAGAAATTACCCTCGTCCTGCATGCCAACCGCCTTTGAAACGCGCAATCTCGGCAGCACCCTCGAGATCGAACTTACCATCGGCTATGACGGACGTTTGATTGACCTCCGGCTGGTCCCGGAACTCGTCTGGCACACGGGGGATACCGTCTGGGGCGAAGGCAAGGACGCTCGCGGCATGCCGTTCAAAATTGCCATGCCTGACTTCTACACACTGCGCCTCAACACTTCCCTCATCTGCATCAATGGCCAATACATGTTAGCCTCGGTCCAATCTCCCAAGGATGCCAAGGGCGAAGTTGACATGACCCGCAAGGTGATGATCTTCGTGAAATGCGATGTCTTGTCCGTGAAATGAACGCGTTCCTCCCAGCGCTGCTTTGCGGATTCACCCCACCTATGTTTCACTGGAATCGAATGCCGATCTCTCCGATCATCGGCTTACCAATTATTGATGCGATCGCATCAATAATTGGTAAGCATCTGACTCGCCAGTTTGCCGGCACGGCGGAGTGCGGGAGCTCTCTTCTTCCACGCCTTCTCGCCGGCATATCCCACAGGCCAGAGTTCTCTGGGGAGCAACGGATCCGCCTCAAGGCACACTGACCAGAGTTTCTTTTCCTGACAACCCCACTCTAGCAGATCGTCCCGGGAACCGCCCCATTTGCTGCACGGTATTTGTGTCAGGTGGGCAAGATAATCCTCATAGTCGCTCTGTACTTTGATGAAATCCCACGCTGCGGCGACCATCTCCGAAGTGCTTTCCCCACAACACGTCACCCCTTCAAAACAGGTCATCACCCCGCACGAAGATGCCAGTTTCCTCAATTGCCAACCGATCACCTGCAAGGGATCAGGGCTGATCCAAACGCTGCGCTGCAAGCCTCCAAATCGCGCGGACCGCAATTGCTTGCGCAATTCGTTTCTCAATCCGCACTTCTTCTCGGGCAAATCGAATACGACCATCCGCCACTTGCCGTCCCAGCCACGATTCCACCGCTCTTCCGGATCACAGCCACCGAGCGCCTTCAGATAACCCTTGCGGGTCAGGCGGTAAACGCGCTCCGTGCCATCCGTGCCCCCTCGGGTCTCCAACCAACCCTGTCTCTCAAGTGCCTGCATCTGGCGCAGGCACCCATTTCGATAGGACCACTCCTCAAAGGATCCGGTCATATTCCGCCAAGTCGGCCGCATCATCATGTCCGACATCCACAGACAGTGGTAAAGCATGAGTTCCGTTTTCGCTTTCATGAGTATGGTTTGTTAAGATACCCATAACCAATTATTGATGCGATCGCATCAATAATTGGTTATGGGTTTGGTTTTTGCATGGGTTTCCTGAGTGTTTGGAATCGGCTGTGTGTGCACTATCAGGCCAGTTCAATCGGTGCTGAGGTATTTGTAGTCCTGGAAGGTTTTCGAGCGGAGGATGCCATTTTCGTCCTTGCCGGCGGCGCCGACTGACACTGCGGATAGTTCCTGCTGTTTGCAGCGCACAGACATATACCCGCGTGCTTGTCGGATGTCCGCGCGGGCAATGCCGAGGCGTTTGACGAGTACGGGATGCCACTTTCCATCAGATTGCCGGATTTCCACCTTGAGTTCGGGATCGCGTGAGACCGAGACGAAGGTGGCGGTGCGTTGGTTTTCGGCTGCGTGCTGTTTGAGTCTCAAAATCCGGATCTCCCAGCGGACGGGTTGGCCCTCGCATACCGGCAGTTGCTCGGCGAATGGGATCAGAATGGTCGTATCATTGGCAGCCACGATCACCCGGGTTTCGCCGTCCTTCACCCCATCCCGGCGAAACTCCACTTTGTAGGTATCTGGTTTGAGCGCGATGCCTCCGGTGATATTGCCAAGCTGGTAGCCATCGGGTCTGACGGATTTTCCGTCGATGAAGAACTCGAGTTTTCCCGTGCCAATGCTGACGGCATTGAGGAGACGGATAAACCCGCAAGGTGCACGTTGCGCATTCTGGCCCTGTGCGACGCCACCAGGCAGCACAACCGATGACAAGACGACCAAGAGGAGAGCGGATAACTGGCGGTTAGAAATCATTGGATGAAGTGACAGAGGTTTTGCATTTGCCCGGAATGATAGAACCATCGGCCGCCCGTTGCCCGGGATCGGCAAACAGCGTGTAAACCTTCCTGACCTCGGCAAGCACGGCGGGAGGAGTGCCCGGCTTGATCGACGGAGCGACCGCCTGGGCCACGATCCACACGCGGAAGTTTCTTGATCGCACGGTGGCCGCCTCATAGACGCGGGCGAAGACTTCCTCGGCGGCGGCATCAGTCCATTCGACGCGGGTGTTTTCCTGATAGAGCGTGCGGTTGCCGAACACGGATGAGCCGTTGGATTCCTTGGCGAGCGCCAGACCTGCGGTGCTGCCATAAGGCCGGCTGTGAATGATTGCATCCGCGATGCGGTCGGCATCGTGGGTGGACGTGGGGGCAGAGAGGGACAACGGAGTCGTGGGGGGCATCATCGTGCCATCGTGGTCGGCACTTGTTTGCCGGGCCAGCATGGGGTCCATGACAAGAGCGCCGGCGGCCATTGCGCGCAGGGTGTCACGGGTAGCGGTGTTGAGATTCACATGTCCCATGATGCGGGTCAGCGTGCCCTCGCGTTGCGCCGGATTGGCAGAGCGGGACAAGCCCGTGTGGAAAAGGTCGAGCAGGTGCGCCGCGTGCAGACCTGGTTTGCTGTTCTGATCGAACGCGGGATGCTCCGGGCGGCCGATGCGCAATGTATTGCCACCGCCGTAGAACGGGCTGCTCTGGTTGCTAGATACATCCGGCCATGAGGTGCGCGATGCTGGCATTTTTCCTTTGCTGCGAAAGTCATCCGTTTCCTCACTGTCAGGGAATGCCGGTGCATGCATAATCGGGTCGAACACGCGTCCGAGTTCCGTGGCACTGTAGAAACGTCCGCGGTTGGAAATGAGTTGCGGTGCCGCCAGGCGCATTTGCGGAGCGTAGGGGAAATCGAACTTCGGGTCGGTCATCTCGGTCTTGTCACTGGTGCCCGGGGACCACGTGCCGACGGGCGCATTATGCCCGCCGTCCGGCCATTCGGAGGGGAGCATGCGCGCATAGACCTTGGGTTTGGTGGGCACATCTTTGTTGTAGATGTCAAGGCGGATGTTGCGGCGGTTCGGACTGGAATTTTCCGGATAGGCATTTTCATCAAGCTGGGCGCTGCGCAGGTAATGGGTGATGCGCGGGTCGCCCATGTTGTAATACATGTTCGGATAATCATCATAAACATGACCTGGCAGGGCGGCTTTGGTGAGGGTATCGGGAGTACCCACTTTGAAGCCACCCGAAACAACCCCATTCTTGCTAGAGTAGATCAAGCCCGCCTGGCGCAGGATGCTTGCAGTCCGCTCGACCACATCGCCGTTCCACATCAATGACAAGCCGGAAGCACCCTTGGATTCATTGAGGCTGAAGGGCGTGCCATCCGGGATGTTGTCGGATGAGGCACCCACATCCATCCGATATATGACGTCCGCAAAAAGATAACATTGGTATTGGTTAGGCGCGAGGGACAAGTTGATTTGACGGGTCCAGTAACGGCCATTAATGAGCGTGAGATCATGCGTCGAGCACACCGGATTCGCAAGCAAGGACGGGGCATCAAAGGGTTCGCCGCCGACTCCGGATCCGATGCCATCCATGGGCAGCGCCACTTCATAGCTGAGCCTTGCGTTGCCTGATACCTGTTGGTTCGTCGGATTGCAAAGCTCGGCGAAAAGCTTGAAACGGAACGTCATGATTTTTCTATCATTCTTATTGGAGATACCCGCGTAGTTCACCTGCAAGGCGATTTCGCTCAGCAATGGATAAGCATCCAGTCCCCGGTATGCATTGCCTTTCAGCGTCGGGGAGGAATCCGCGTCCGCGTAGTCGATCGCGTTGGCCGCCAAGGTTTTCACATAGTCATCGGGAAAGCCGCCCTTGCGCTGATCGAAGTCCGGCAAGGCACGGCGGATGAAAGCAGCCATTTCATCGACGGCATCATCCGGCGATTTTGTTAGCAAGGCATTCAGGTTCATGCGCGGGGTTCCGGCGACGTCGGGATTGATACCTGGCACACAAGGAATGACCGGGCGTTCAAGATACGGCTGGAGATTGGCAACGAGATTTTCCTCGGCGGCACGTGCTTTCATGCCGGTGAGCCGGCCGGTTCCATCACGCGTCAGCGGCGGGCTGATGTTGGCTGCGGCGAGTAATGAATCCGGCGACATGAGGAGGTGGCGGTTCCCGATGAGGGTTTTGCCAAGCGTCCCCTGGCGGTTGGAGCAGGTATCAGGCTCGATGGCGAAAAGAGCGATTTGATCAAGTGGCACATCGTCCGCCGTTGCGACGGCCGGGTTGAGTCCGGGCGCTGGAAACGGATAGACGGCGCGCCCGTGTGTCAGGTCAGGACCATCGAGATTGCCTGCGCACAGCGGATCGATTTTCCCCTGCATGTCCTCCACAGAATACGCGAAGCGGGCGACAGGCCGGCCATTCCCGTCATGGATCGGAATCCAGCAGGCGCGCACCTTGTCCTGATATGGCAGGGTGGAAAAATCGATCCATTCGTTAGAATTGGTTCCGACGAGTGGTTCGATCTCCGGGTTGGCGAGTTGAGTGTTTTCCGGTGGCTGACGGAGCGTGCTGAACAGCGGAACGTAATGATAAAAATACTTTTTACCATCCGTCTTGCCGCGGGCGAGGAATATATGTGGAGCAGGGACGCGACCGGTGGTGAGCGGATTGGCGAGAGCCGATTGCAGAATCAAGAAATCGTCATTGGCGGTTTCAAGCTTGAGAATCGCGAGGATCTCCTCCACTGCGGCGCTGGCGGCGAGATCGGCGCGTTGCAGGTCCACATACGAGCGGGCGGTGCCCCGTTCGATACCGGTGACTAACAGGATTCCGGTTGCAAGGATGAACAGCAAGCCGGTGACGACAAGGACGGCGAGCAGGGTGAATCCCTTCGCCATGCCATGATCGGGACTGAGCTCACGGATGATCATGATTTCCAAAACGCAGCAGGGTTGCATATACTTCCAGGTTGGCGTTGCGGACCGCCTCGGACGGGCGGCCTAACAACCTTGCGGTGGATCCCGCACCGTCCCAATCAGCCGGCAACGTGAGTTTTCCCGCGAGGTTGCGGCGTGCCATGACCAGACAAATGTCGAGCGCCTCCGGGCCGGTGTTGTCATGGGGCACCCAGTCGATCCACTTGCCCGTCGCATCACGTGTCATCGGTTTGGCTTGAAACGCGACGACACCGAAGACAACGGGTTCGTCGATGGGGATTTGCTGGGTGAACAGAGCGGCGACATGCTCGTTTTCCAGCGCCTTGAAAGTGGTTAAGCTTTCACGGAATCCGCGCATCAGGCAGCGGACGGTTTTCCCGCCGATGGTTAGATCGTGGATATAATAATGCACCGCGCAAAGATCGCCAATGCGGCCGGCATCGGACTGGGCGCGGGCCGGTTGGAGGGTCAGGAATCCCAGACGGTCGACGGGCCAAAGCGCGGAGGATTTTTCCAGGATGCCGTCCTTGTGATACCTGGCGGTGGAAAGATCCGCCGTGAGTTGTGTGATGAGAGCGCGGATCGTAACCATTGCCGGCGCTGTCTAACATGGCAGTCGCGGCAAGCAGGATGATCGCACCAATCACCATAGAACACATCAGTTCCAGCAGGGAAAATCCGCGGGGGTGGAGTGACATGGAAGTCATGGAATGCGGGTATGGTAATCCAGTTTCCGGCGTTTCTCCGCCGCCGCCGCTGCGGGGAATTCCAACGAAATATCAACCCGCAACATCGGCGTGGTGCCGGGTTTTGCGGGTATCATTGAGGAACCAAGCGCCGCAATGTAGCGAACGGTTTGGCCGTTTAGTTCCTTGGTGCCCTTGTCGTAGAGTGCCGGGGTAAGCCTGCCGATCGGTTGACCGCCCGGGGAGAACGCGAGCACCCATATCTCGCCGGTCGGCGGAAACGTCTGTCCAGTCGTGGTGGGGGTGAAAAACTGCGGATGGCCCGCGCGTGAGGCGCGGATTTCGTCCATGCAGGCGGGGATGATCCATGTACTGCGGGTTTCCGCTTGCGCGGCGAGTGCGCTTTTCCCGGCCTCCGCCAAAGTTCCAAAAACCACGGGGATGGCCACGGCCAGCACGCCGATGGCGATCACCGCCTCGATCAACGATGCGCCATGCCGGCAGGGTGTGTTAGAACAAGGGTGCTTCATCCGTCGATTCGATAGGGACGTGAGGTGACACGGCCGATTTTCAAGCGGGTTTCAGTGATGGTGCCGGATTCGCCGCGCCGGTTGGGAGTGGCCTTGCCATGCTGATAGACACCTTCGGCGATGCGCATGACCACCGGCGTGGAGCCTAACGGATAGTGCAGAGCGCCGCGCGAATTGAAGGCGATGGCATGCACCTTGACTATGAGTGGCCGTGGCGTGCCATGGGACAGCGTGAGGCCGTCACCATCCAGGGGATTTGCCACACCATCCACCGCACCAGCGATGAGTACGACACCGCTATCCAAGGACCGCCAACGGTTCATCAGGACACCCATGATGGGATCACAGGTGTGTTCCGGCCAGGTTTCCACCCTGAACAAGCCCAAGCGGCAGCGTTCGTCGTTTTCCGGGAGATCAGCAGGCTCAGCCACGGCCAGCACCACGTAGGATCGTGACGTGATGGCAGCCGCGCGGGCCTGCTCGATCATTCCCACTAACAGATCCGCGCCCGCCCTGCGGGATTGGCCACTGGTTCCGTTCAGGAGACGCACGCCGGATGCGGTCAAAATCACCAGGACCGCCATGACTGCGGCCATTTCGATCAGGGAAAACGCGGGTTTGCCGCAGTTAGAGTGCCGGATTTTCTGGGACATCAGCAACTGGAGATGTGAGTTAGGGGGAAGTTGTCCGGGATTCATGCCGACACCGGGTCAACATAACATCGAAGGGCTGGCCATCCGTGCCATAGCAACCCATGACTTGTGACACAATCGCTAGATGGGGGAAAGCACAATCTGCGGATTTCCGCAATGTTGCATCATTTCGGTTGCGGTTGTCCGCCGCCGCCGAGAATCCCCTCGAGCACGCCGCCCACGGATTTGCCGCCTTCCTTGATGATATCCACGCCTTTGTCGATCACCTTGGGGGAGGGATCGCCGAATAGTGAGCGGGTGAATTTCAAGACCTTCACACCGGTTTCAGGGATGATATCGAACATCCGCTGACCGGCCGCCGCAACGAGGCGGTCCGTGAGATCCTCCTTGGGATTGTCCAGCGTGCCGGTGATCCGCAGCGGTGCCCATAACAGCCCACGCTCACCAGCGGCAAACACGTTGGTTTCCGCACCTGGAATACTCGCCAGAGTGCCGGGCGCAAGGCCGAGACGAAAAGTGCCGTCGAGTTCCCTGCCACGGATGCTAATGCTGCCCTCAAGTCTCACAAAACCCTCACTGGCAAGAACCAGATTCGTTAGCAGGACTTCGCCGGTTTGCCATTTCCAATCGGTATGAGCCTCGCTGAGGGAAAGAACCCGGAAACGGCGGGTATCGGCATACGCCGCCAGCGCATCCAACACCGGCAGGGCGGTGAGTGTCCCGTTGAGCACCGTCAGCCGCCCGCTCGTCACCGGCGATCCGGCCAGATTGTTCAAGGTGAAATTCGAACTGATGTCGCCGATGAACCGCTTCGACCAATCCTCATTGAAAAGATCATTGCATTTCACGCCGGAAATATCCCCCCGGAGCGCGTAGCGCCCGGCAGCGGTATCCCACTCGCCGGATGCTTCAACATGCCCGTCTTTCCATGCGGCGGCAGTCGCGTTGTTGAGGAAAACCTCACCGTTTTGATAGCGCAGGCGCGCCCGGTTCATCCGGAGTTCCGGCACCAGCCCGAACGGCAACTGGATCGTGCCATCGGCGACCTCGACTCGATAGACCGGCTTCATGCCGTCGGGGTCCATCCGCAATCTCATGCCGCTGACGCGTGCCGGTCCTGAATCTAACATCGCCTTCACGACCAGTTCACGCACGTCGAGTCCCTGCAACTCGACTTTGCGTGGCAGCCAACCCGGCGCATTCGCCTGCGGCGGGGGAATTTTTTTAGTCGGCGGCAGTGTGGCAGTCGTTCCACGATCCCTGGCATCCAGGGAAATATCCATGCGCTGCACCCGTGATCCACGGATCTCCCACACGCCGCGGCGCACGCCAGTCACCCCCACTTCGGTGTGCAAACCGTCCACCCGCAATCCCGTGACGATGCCATTTCCGTTAGCCTCGAACGTGGACGTGTCCACCGCCAGGCCATCCCACCGGAACGGTGTGAACTCGCCGTCCACCTGCGCCGCCTCGCTTACCGTGGCGGATAAAAACCGCCGGAACGAGTCACTATGCAAATACCCGCGCACCAACGTATAAAGGATGGCCGCACCCAGCACACCGGCCACGATCATCCCCAGGGCCGCCTTGCCCAGCCAGCCCTGCCCGCGCGAGGTTCCGCGTTTTCTCGATCGTCGGCTCATTGCCAACATGCTAGCGAAGTCTTGCGCCACCGCAAGCCCGCGATATGGGCTTGAACGTTTCACCCTGCCCCCATGAGCCATGCGGCCACCGCCCGTGCGGCCCGCGCATGCGCGCCATGGCCGCCGAGGGTCGCCACCGTCGCGGCAAAACGCCTCTGCAAGGCCTCACACTGCGCCGGGGATTCCAAAAATCCCTGCAGGCATCGCGTCACGGCCACTGGTTGCGCCTTTGCCTGAATGAATTCCTCGACGACTTTTTCTTTTGCTAGAATGTTGACCAAGCCGACAAACTCGATTTTCACCAGCATCCGGGCTAGCAGATAGGTGAGAGGCGCGGTGCGATAGACGAGGCAATACGGGAGACCGTAATACGCCGCCTCGAGCGTGGCCGTGCCACTGGCAATCACCGCACAGGACGCCCGTTGCATCAACGAGTGGCTGGCACCCGTGGTGACCGTGATCCAATCCTGCGCCCCGGCCTCGTGCAAGCACCTGCGGATCTGCACCGCCAGTTGCGGGGCAGCGGCGGGCACTTCGAATTGCAAGTCGCCGCGCCATTCCTTGAGCCGTTTCGCCGCTTCTATCATCATCGGCAACAGCCGTGCGATTTCCCGTTCCCGGCTTCCCGGGAAAAGTCCGACCAATCTTTCGTCACGCCGGACGTTGGCCATCCGCCGTTCCTCCAACTCATCGACCAGCGGATGCCCCACGAAGGTCGCCTTCAACCCGGCACTGGCGAAAATCGGCTGCTCAAAGGGCAACAGGCAGAGCATTTCATCTAACAAACGAACCATTTTCGGGATGCGCCCCTTGTTCCATGCCCAGACCTGCGGGCTGATGTAATAGACGATGCGGGTTTCCGGGCATTTCTTTTTGACCGCAGCGGCA
>JAPLUJ010000272.1:10747-21837 GCA_026397695.1 Verrucomicrobiota bacterium
AAGCGCAGGTTGAAACCGGGATAATCAATGAGCAGCAGGACATCCGGCCGGAAGGCTTGCAGAGCTTCTAACATCCGCGCAAAGCGATCCTTGAACCAGCCATATCGTTTCAATACCTCCCACACACCCATCACCGCCGCGTCCTCCACCCAGTCGCACACGCCCGGCCCGGCGACACCCGCCATGGCGGGTCCCCCCACCCCGCGGATTTCCACGGCAGGTACCATCGTCTTGAGGGAATGCAGCAATCCCGCCGCGTGCGCATCCCCGCTCAACTCCCCCGCCACCACATACAGTCGTTTCGACATGCAGCGGCAGACTACCGGCGTCACCTGGCCCTGACCATGAAAAACACCCGCAAGATCCATCGAATCGCAAAAATCGACGCACTTTCTGACTTCTGCATTGATTTCGTCGCCGCAGTCGCTTTGATTGGGTTTTCGCACATCCGTTCACTCCCCGTTATGCCCGCTGATCTCCAGAAATCTCCCGCGCCTCTCGCAGAAATCGCCCAAGGTCCCAATGCCTTCGAACAATTTCTCGACCGCAATCAGAAAAATCTCATTATTCTGGCTGTGCTCATCGCGGTCGGCGTGGCAGCGCTGGTGGTTTACCGAGGCATCGAAAAAAGCCGCCAGGAAACTGCCGGCGCGGCCCTCAACAAGGCCGAGGACCTCACCACTTTGCAAGCCGTCATCAACGAACATGCAGGCACCACCGCCGCATCCAGCGCGGCCATCTTGCTGGCGGACCGCCAGTGGACCGATGGCCAGCAAGACGCCGCCATCGAAACCCTCCGCAAATTCATCTCCTCCAATCCGCAACACCCGGCACTTCCCACGGCACAGGCGAGCCTCGGCTCCAAGCTCATGATTCAAGGCAAGTCCGCCGATGCGTCCCGGATTTTCCAGGAGATCGTTGACGACCCGAAAGCCCGTTTCATCGCACCTTACGCCCTCATTTCGCTCGGTGACATCGCCAAGCTGGCCGGCGATCTCGCAAAGGCCGAAGCTTCCTATAAACGGGTGCAAACCGATTTTTCCGAGAGCAATTTCGCGCAATCCGCCAAGCGGCGAATCGACAACTTGAAGGCCAAACCGCCCGTCGAAATCGATCCCCCGCCCGCGCCCAAGGCAGACACGCCGCCCGCACCGCCCGCACCACCTGTGCCAACTCCCGCCCCGCCCGCGCCCAAGGCAGACACGCCGCCCGCGCCGCCGGCACCAACTCCCGCCCCCGAAGTCCCAACTGTCACTCCACCGCAAGAAACCCGTCCGGAGAGCCGTAGTGAACCCACCGGAAAAACTCCGGCGGATGCGCAACCCTAACGGATTAGAAATTCCAAGTCGCCCTCTATCTAACATCCAAGCACCTCAAGCACACCCACTACCATGTTCAAGAAAGTCATTGGCCAAGGCCATATTGAATCCCCCCGCCCCGCTCCATCCCGTCCGGAAATCTATCACCCGGACCCCCTCCCGGTCCCAACACCCGCAGCCCACGGAGCACCGGCTGGAGCTCCCCGTTCCACCCCGGTCGCCACGCGCAATGTGCTGTCCTCGGATGTGGAAATAAAGGGCATCGTCAAGTTCACCAATGACCTCGTGGTGGACGGAAAAATCGACGGTGAAATTTTCTCCGAGGGCAACCTCATCGTCGGTGAAAACGCCCGTATCAAAGCGGAAGTCAAAACCGCCACGGTGATCGTTTACGGCAAGGTCCATGGCAATCTCACCGCCACCGACCGGGTCGAACTCAAAGCCAGCGCGGAAGTCGTCGGTGACATCAAGGCCAAGATCCTTTCCATTGAAGCCGGCGCAATCTTCATCGGTAAATCCACCGTGGGAACCTCCGCCCAAGCGCCCCCCCCAGCCCCCGCCCAAGCCCCTGCCCAGGCCCCTGCCCAGTCTCAAGCCCAAGCCCCTGCTCAGGGGCAAGCCAAAGGCGTGGTCCCTCCAGGCACGCCGAAGCAAGGGACTCTCGCAGGCACTAACACCTGAAGTTGACGATCCAGGATCCGAGATTCAATCCACTTTGCCATGGCCGATGAGCCCCAGCGCCATTGCATCGAGGTGGCATGCCCGGAATGCGGACAACTGCAACTCGAACCCGCACTCGTGGTTTCCACCCAGTGCCGTGCTTGTCTGGCGAACTTTCAAGTCAGGGACGGCAAAGGCGTGGTGAGAAAACTGCCCGTGACACGTCTCGCGCCACCCCGCAACGAGGCCGATCCTGAACCCGCGCCGTTGCCTCCGAAGCCGCCGGTTGCACGCCGTTTCGGCCCACCCGTCCCGCCTCCCCGGTCCTTTCTGATGCGCTTGTTCCACCCGGTGAAACCCCCGCGGGAAGTCATTTGCTTCAATTGTGATCATAACTTCACCACGATTGGCGAAGCGCAATCCAGCCAGTGTCCGAAGTGTGGCGGCTACGTAAGTCTGCTAGATTACGAGATCACCCAGCCATGGAACCGCCGGATCGAGACCTGCGGCAATGTGGTTATCCAGAAATCCGGTTCGGTCACGGGAGCCACGCTGCGTTGCCACCATCTCACGGTCTTGGGTGAACTGGCCGGAGCCGTCGATTGCTCGGGTGATCTCCTCATCCGCACTCATGGCAAAATCGTCGGCATCATCCATTGCCGCCACCTCCGCATCGCCAAGGGTGCGCGCGTCGAATTTCTCAATCCCGTCACTGCCACCACCGCCACCATCGAGGGGCATGTCCGCGGCCAGATCTCCTGTTCCGGTGCCGTCACTCTCGGCAAACGCGCCCGCCTCCAAGGCCTCGTCCGCACCACGTCCCTCATCGTCAAACCCGGTGCCCAACACACCGGCACCATTGAAACGATCGCCGCCCCGCCTGCCACAGAACACCCGAATCCCTAACTTCTCGGCTCTTGGCTCTTCAACCTCCGCTTCGAACCCCACGCTCTCATGGCCGCCGCGCTCGACCTCAAGGAGGAAATCCTCGCCCTCAAAAAGGCCGCAAACGCCGTCATCCTCGCCCATAACTATCAGACCGGCGACATCCAGGACGTCGCCGACCACGTCGGGGATTCGCTCGGCCTCGCCTATCAGGCGAAAGCCACCCACGCCGACGTCATCGCGTTCTGCGGCGTCCATTTCATGGCGGAAACCGCCAAAATAGTCAACCCGGGGAAAATCGTCGTGCTGCCCGACAAGGACGCCGGATGCTCGCTCGAACAAGCATGCCCCGCTGCGGAACTCGCGGCGTTTCTAACGGCCAACGCGGATAGAAACCATTATGTCATCGCCTATATCAATTGCTCCGCAGCCGTCAAAGCCCTCAGCGACGTCATCTGCACTTCGGGCAACGCCGTGCAAATCGTCAACCAGGCCCCGCCCGACCGGCCTATCCTCTTCGTGCCCGATGAAAACCTCGGCGCCTGGGTCAGCGAACAAACCGGCCGCAAAATGGACCTCTGGCAAGGTAATTGTTACGTCCACGTCGAGTTCACCCGCGCTTCCATCCAGCGCATCAAGACCGGGTATCCCGACGCCCTCGTCGTCGCCCATCCGGAATGCACCCGGGCCGTGCGCCTGCTCGCCGACGAAGTTTGCTCAACCGAGAAAATGGTCGCTTTCTGCAAAAACGCTGCTGTTAGAGACATCATCGTCGTCACCGAGAGCGGCATGCTCCACCGCCTGCGCAAGGAATGCCCGGACAAAAACCTCATCGCCGGTCCCACGGACCGGTGCGCCTGCGCGGATTGCCGCTATATGAAAATGAACACGCTGCAAAAACTCCGCGATTGTCTCGCCACCCTGCAGCCCCGCGTCGAAATCGAGGAATCCATCCGCCGTCGCGCCGAAATCCCGCTGCTCCGCATGCTGGAACAATCAAAACAGGGGGCGGTGGCCACAACGGATTCTAACAGTCCGTAATGACCTTCCTCATCTGCTCGACAACACTCCCTTTGTCGCTACGCACGGCGCTTATTATCCTGTTCTTGCCGAGCGCATCACGGGCTTGCTGCAACGACTTCTTGGAGGGTGCCACATTCAGATAGATTTTGTTGCTTGCGTAAAGGTCGCGGTCATCTTGGAACGTGAACCCGATGAAGTAGAGGACTCTCGGCGTGGACATGATATCGTAGCTGGAAGCGGATTCATCGGCGGAGGATGATTCGTCGCGGGGAACCGGCAATTTCAAGGAAATCTCCGGAAGCCAGGTTTTGGCACGCGGTTTGCTTTACGGATGGTGACACACCCTGGGAATTCACATTCCGGGGATGAAACTAACAACACACCGATTGATCCTACCACCATGACCTCGCACTATCTCAAGAAAACAGGGTTGCTCACGGCTGCGGCCATTGCCTTCGCCGCCTTGCCACTGGCGGTTCCCGCATACGGGCAAGATGCGGTCACGCCGCCACCTCCGACCACCGCAAGCGCCACCCCGGCCGAGGCCGGCGTTGAGCAACGGGTCGCGGACCTTGAGCAATATTTCCAAAACATGGGGGTCGGCGGAACGGGTGGCACAGCCTGGACATCCAAAATCGCGGGAGTTCCCGGACCCGGGCACAATGGCTGGATGATGACATGCGCCGCGCTGGTATTGTTCATGACGCTTCCCGGACTGGCGTTGTTCTATGGGGGTCTGGTGCGGAAAAAGAACGTGCTGAGTGTGCTCGCGCAGTGCCTTGGCTGCGCCGGCATGATCACGCTGATCTGGTGGTCGGTGGGTTACAGTTTGGTGTTCGGCAAGAATTTCGGCTCGCCGTTTTTCGGTGGGTCAGAATATTTCTTCCTCAAGGGGGTCACCAGCGCGCCTAACACCGATTACTGTTACTGGGTGTCGCAAAACGTGTTCGCGATGTACCAATTGATGTTCGCCATCATCACGCCGGCGCTGATCATCGGTGCGATTGCCGAGCGCATGAAATACACCTCGATCATGTTGTTCATCGCGATCTGGATGTTCGTGGTATATATTCCCATGGCCCACATGGTCTGGGGGATCACCGGACTGATGAACGGCGTGTGGAACGCGGATGCCAAGATCACCGCCATGGACTTCGCCGGTGGCACGGTGGTACACATGACCTCCGGTTGGAGCGCGCTGATTCTGTGCATCATTCTTGGCAAGCGCCTGGGCTTCGGCAAGGAGAAGATGTCGCCTCACAACATGGTGCTTTGCATGGTCGGCACCGGCATGCTGTGGGTCGGATGGTATGGCTTCAACGCCGGTTCCGCACTGGCGGCCGACGGCGTTTCCGCCAACGCCTTCATGACCACCACGCTGGCCGCCGCGACGGCGGGTTTTGTCTGGGGCCTGATTGAAAAAATCATCAAGGGTCAGGCCTCGATCCTGGGCATATGTTCGGGTGTGGTGGCCGGTCTGGTGGTGATCACTCCGGCTTGTGGATTTGTGAATGCCACCGGCGCGGTCATCATCGGCGTGCTGGCCGCGATCTTTCCCTATATCTTTGTGATGTATGTGAAAAAGGCTGTCGGCTATGACGACGCACTCGATACCTTTGGCGTGCATGCGGTGGGCGGCACCTTGGGTGCCCTGCTGACCGGCATGCTGGCAACCGGCGAAGTGAATGGCAACATCACCACGGCCAACGCGGTTGCCGTCACTAACGGACTGGCCAAGCGGGTCGCGGAGGGCGGGTTGTTAGGCCAACAAATCATTGCGGTGGGGATCACGTTGGTGATCGCGGTCATTGGCACGGTGGTCATCAGCTACATCGTCAAGGCGGTGATCGGGCTGCGTCCGAGTGCTGAAGTGGAGACTGTTGGCCTTGATCTGAGCGAACACGGCGAGGAAGGCTACGAACTCTGATCTCCCGTATTCCCAAATCCATACGCGGACGGGCTGGCAACGGCCCGTCCGTTTTCGTTTGCAGCATTCCCTATGGTAGGTTCCCATGGGTGTGCAACGTTGCAACTCACCCTTGATAACCCATGGCCTGGCTGCTCATTGACAATTCCAACACGCGCACCAAGTTCGCCCTCGGGGACGCCGCCAGCCTGCTGGATTGGCGCTGCGGCCTGTCCACGGCGGAGATTGCGCTGGAATCACTCGCGATCCAAACCGCAGGTGTGGAGTTTTCCGCCGTGATGGTGTGTTCGGTCGTTCCGGCCAAGGCGGCGATCCTCAAGGAATTCTTCGAGCCCCGGTGCCCGGTGCATTTCCTCGGGCCTAACAGCCCGCTGGGATTGGGGATCGATTACCCGCAGCCCTCGCAGATCGGCGCAGACCGGCTCGCCAACGCCGTGGGCGTGTTGACCCGCCACGGCGTGCCTGCGATTATCATCGACTTCGGCACGGCGGTGACCTTCGACGTGGTTTCCGCTGCGCCCGCTTATTGTGGTGGCGTCATCGCGCCAGGTCTGGGGGCCATGTCCGGTTATCTGCCGCGGAACACCGCGTTGCTGCCGACAATCCAGTTAGAGGAGCCCGCCACGGCGATCGGCAAATCCACGGTTCATGCGATGCAGGCGGGGGCGGTGTTCGGTTACCGCGGATTGGTGAAGGAAATCATCGGCCAAATCCGCCGCGAGCTTTCAGGGCGACCGAAAATCATCGCGACCGGCGGGGATGCGGCACTCATTGCGCGGGGAATCCCGGAAATCGACGTCGTGGATCCCGACATCACGCTCGACGGCTTGCGCCAAGTGGCGGCCAGGGTTTTTGCGTGCGGCGATTCAGCAGTTGATTTTCAAGGGCAGGCGTGATAGAGGGTTATGCATCATGCAAACATCGTCCGCAATGAATCGCCGCCAATTCGTCCAACTCGGCACGCTGGCCGTCGGCACAACCGTGCTATCCGGCCCCGCGCGTGCTGCGGCAGTGTCCTCCGCCACCCTGCCCGCCCTGCCCTATGCGTTCAACGCGCTCGAGCCGCACATCGACGCGAAAACGATGGAAATCCACCACGACAAACACCACGCGGCCTATATCGCGGGCCTCAATGCGGCACTCGCCAAGGCACCGGATCTCGCCGGACAAGAACTTGCCAAGGTGTTAGAAGGACTGCCGGATATCGCTGATGAATCGTTGCGCACCCCGCTGCGTAACCACGGCGGCGGCCACTGGAACCATGCGTTTTTCTGGCAGTCGCTCGCCCCGGCCACCAAATCCGCCGAGCCCTCGGAAGAACTCGCCGTGGCGATCCAGTCCGCTTTCGGTTCGATGAAAGCCTTCAAAAAATCCTTCGAGGAGGCTGCCACCAAAAGATTTGGATCCGGCTGGGCGTGGCTCATAGTGAGTGGCGGCAAGCTCCGGATCACCAGCACCCCGAACCAGGACAATCCCCTGATGAAAGGCCTGGTGCCCGCCACGGACCTCGGCATCCCTATCCTCGGCCTCGATGTCTGGGAGCACGCCTACTACCTGAACTATCAGAACCGCCGCGCCGATTACATCGCCGCATGGTGGAACGTCATCAACTGGCCTGAAGCGTCCAAACGTTTTGGCAGCGCCTTTCCCGACCGGTGATCCTAGTTCTGCAATTGGTTGAGAGGTTTTTTCAGGAATTGTTCGTCGCGCATTTTGCGCAGGTACTCGAGATACCGCTGTTGGGCTGCTAGATCCGGATCGTTTGCAGCGGGAGTTTCCTGACCGTATTTTTTCCAGGGACCGGAGGGCACCTGCGCGGCCTCGACGAAACGCCAATGCACTTTCATGCCCGAGGACACGCCGAGGTAATCGCGGATGGCGGGCGAGAGATCGATGCCGGCGGCGCCGTTTTGGGTGGTTTTCGGCGGTTTGGTGCCAAAGACGAACTCCCAGTCGTCGGTCACCCATGGGCCGCAATCCTCCCACTGCGCGAAACAACTGCGTCCCGCCCGGTAAATCTGGAGCCACCGCCCTTTGCACACGGTTTTGCCGGGTTCCGGACGCATTCTAGCGAACCATGGAATCACCCGTGCCGCCTCCGGTTTATGGCTGCTGGAACTGAGCACATCATTGTAGGGCAGCGCGACGTAAAACGGATTGAGTTTGGGAACGAAACCTTTAGGCCGGAACTCACTCGTCGTGTGATTGGCGATGCGGTTGGCCGGTTCCGGATCGTCATAGCCGCCGAAATTGGCCAACCATTGCCCGTCCCATGAGGATTTTCCGTTAGACATGGGATTCCGCTCGCTGGCGGGTTCGCCAATCCAGAAGATGGTGCAAGTCACCTGGGTTTTCCATGGATAAATGATGCGTGTGGCGGGGGGCGATGGCACCGGCTCCTGCGGGCGGCTGCCCGTGGGAACCATCACCCGTGGCAATGCGGAAGTGTTAGGAAACGTTTGGGCGCTCACCACTATCGCACCGGCGCTGCATATCGCAGCGACTGATTTCCCGACGGATGCATGGAGGGATTTTCGAACCATGGAAAAAACCAAGTGCCGGATGCCTGTCACGCATCCGACGGCGGAGCATGGCTGGCCCGCGCCGACAATCAAGTCAAAGGTCCGCGCGGGGCATCAACCGCCGGTGCGGGGCGGGCGTTTTTTCTTGCTGTCCGGCGTGACATCGCGGATGCCGCCGGGATGGGAGGCGCGTTGTTGGCGGGCCTTCTGGAGTTCGGTTTGGCGTTCGGCCATGCGTTGGACCCACGATTTGGCGCCGCCTTTGACGGGTTTGAGTTCGGGTTCGGGCACCTTGCTCATGAGCCATGTTTGGCCGATGGAGAAGATGTTCTGGGTGGTCCAGTAGAGGGCCAGGGCGGAGGCGAAGTTATAGCAGAAAAAGAAGAACATGAAGGGCATGAACATGATGATGCGCTGTTGCATCTTGTCGCCGGTCATCGGGGTCATCTTGATTTGCAGGAAACTGCTGATGGCCATGACGACGGGCAGGATGTTGATGGGCACGCCGGAGATATGGGTATAAGTGTCCGGCTGCGAGAGATCGTTCACCCAGAGGAATCCCTGGCTGCGGAGTTCAACGGCATATTGGAGCATCCGATAGAAACCGAAAAAGATCGGGATCTGGATGAACATCGGGAGACAGCCACCGAGCGGGTTGATGCCATATTTCCGATAGAGTCCCATCGTCTCGGTGTTGATCTTGTTCGGGTCGTCGGCATACTTCTCCTTGATTTTGGCCATTTCCGGCTGGAGTTTGCTCATCCGCTTCATCGTGTGGGTGGACTTCGCGTGGAGCGGCCAGATGATGATGCGCACGGTGATGGTCAAGAGGATGATGGCGAGGCCCCACGACCAGTTTTTGGCGATGCCGTCGAGCCAACTGTGATAGGTGTTGAGCAGGAAATTGAGCGGACGGGAGACGAACCAGAACCAGCCATATTGCATGACGTCGCCCCAACCCTCGCCCCAAGTGGCGTCCATTTTGCGCAGCAGCGGGTTGTGTTTCGGGCCGATGAATATCCGGTAACTGAAGGATTTGAGTTCGGTGGGGTTGAGCGTGACGGCGGGCAGGCGGAGACCGGCGCGGACGGAAGTCACCGGGCTCGATCCCTGCGGCAGGTTGACCTGTGAAGACATCGCCCACATCGAGGTGACTGCAGCGTCCTTGGGACGCAGCACGGTGGCGAAAAACTGATTGGTGACGCCGGCGTATTGGATCGTTTCGTCCGGGCTGTTGATGCTGGATTTGGCGGCTCCGAACATGCCGCCCTTGAAGGCACCGCCATCCTTGAAGTTGATGCCGCCGTTCTTGCGCCAGAAAAAACCGGTCTGCTGGGGGACCTCTGCCTGATAGAGAGGCGACGCCTCGCCGAGAAACACGCTCCATTGGTTGAGGTTGAGCGCGGTGGCGGCGGAGTTCTCAAGCTGGAGGTCGAAATCCAACAGATAGGGCGCGCCGGATTCATTGCCTTGATTGAGGGAAAAAGTCTTCTTGGCGATCAGGCCGGACGGGAGTTTGGCGATGTAAACCGCCTTTTTGCCTGCAATGGATTCCTCGGTCTTGTAGGCGTAGGGGATGTTTTCCAGCGGCGCCGGCCAGAGCACCGATCTGGCCGGGACCAAAACGATTGACCCTCACCCGGCTGGTCTTGCTGCCGACGTCGAATTCGTTTTGAAACTCGGCGAATTTAACCCCGCCGCCAATGTTAGAAAGGGTGAATTCGACTTCTTGGTTTTTCAGGATGACGAGTTCCTCCTCGGCCGACGGCGGCACGGGTTCGACGGTGAGTGCCGGAGGAGTCGCGGCGGTCGGACTCGTGTTAGGCACGTTGGACTGTTGCGGAGCTTCCTGGCGGGCTTTTTGCTCGGCTTGGATCCGTTGGTTTTGTCCGGAGTAGTAGAGATTGACGGCGAGCAACGCGCCACAAAGAGCGAGGATGACCCAGGTTTTACGATCGTACATGGAGGCGGTGGAAAAGTGTTAGTGACGGGGTGAATGGCCGTGGCAGAAGCCGGAGGGTTCAGGGGTGTCAGGATTTCCGGACGGCGGGACGGGGTCATAACCACTTCCACCCCATGGATGACAGCGGAAAATCCGGCACATGCCCAGCCACGATCCGCGGAGTGGGCCGTGGATTTCAACGGCTTGCAGGAAATAGTTTGAGCAGGTGGGGGAGAACCGGCATCCGGCGGCGGGGCCAGCGGCGAATTTCAGCATCGGACTGAGGATCCGCTGGTAGCAGCGGATCAGCAGGCGGATGATGGCAGTGAGAATGCGCGGGATCACGGTTGATCTTGCGGGCTGGGGAAAAGTCCGAGGCGGAGGGCTTGTTTGAGCCAGTCGGCTTCGAGTTCGGAGAAGGTGGCTTGGGCGGCGGCGGGACGGGCGATGGTGACGAGAAACCGCCGGGTTTCCAAGAAGCGCGGAGCGTGGGACTGGACGAGCGCCCTGAACCTGCGTCGCAGGAGGTTGCGGTCGTGGGCCTTGCCGCAGCGTTTGGTGGTGATGAATCCGGTGTGGAGCGAATCGATGGCAGGATCGGCCAGTGTGCTCAAGATGACCCAGCGACCGGCCTTCGCCTGGCCGGTATTCTTGACGCGCAAAAATTCCGCGCGCGTTTTCATGCTGCATTTCCGCGGGAGTCGCATATCGGGGATGCCGGGTGCTCCCTGGGCGGCGTGAGGATGGCAAATCAGGAACCGTGCTGCGTGGTGTGACGTTTGAAGGGAATTTCAACACCCTTGGGAATCAGG
>JAPLUJ010000555.1:0-3624 GCA_026397695.1 Verrucomicrobiota bacterium
ATCTGCCTTGCCGCGCCAGCAAGGTCTTGCGGTAAGGAGGGGGGACCTTATTGTCCCCCTCTTCGTCTTACGTCACCAAAGACGCGACAGGAATGTCGCGACTCCTTAAATTATTGATCAGACAAATAATCAGGAATCCAGTTGCGGATGCGTGTTTTGCGCCGGACCGCGAGTCTCCAGACTCGCCGCCAATGATCCGCCGCCTTCAAGTGAGCTGACTGTGTCCAGCCCGATGCATTCACGCTTCATGTTCCGGGGAATCCTGATAGCGAGCAAACCGCGGATTTCATGGGGTGGAAAATTGTCGATTTTGCGGTCAAGACGCGTGGGCGTCGATTCCGAGCTTGATGGAGGCGTAGGATTCGGTAATGGTCTCGGTCGTATTCTTCATAACGGTTGTCAGGTTGGCGGGTTTCACCCCTGCCTGGCAACCTCATTTCATCTAGCAATCCGCTATTCCATCACAATGGAGTATTGACCATGAACAAGTTCCTTTACTCAGTCGTCTGTGTTCTTGCCGCAGGTCTCATGGCCCCGCCAATCAAGGCTGCGCCGGCGGACGACATCATCCAGCTTGACGCGAAGGCGGCGCGGATTCATGGGAGCCAGGCGCGATTCATGGTCGTGGAGGGCATCGGCAACATCTGCTCCTGGATCGAGCCAAAAGACTGGCTCTCGTGGGAGTTTTCTGCGGACCAGCCGGGCGAGTACGTCGTTGAATTGAAGTATTCCTGCCGGGACAGTTCGCAGGGCAGCACCTTCGCCATCAGCGCCGGCGACCAGAAACTGGACTGCAAAATCGCCGAGCCGACCGGCACGTGGGACAACCACGAGATCATGAAGCTGGGCAACCTGACCATGGCCCAAGTCGGCAAGCAAACTCTCGCGCTCAAGCCCACCAAGAAACCGGGCGAAGCGGTGATGAATCTCGTATGGCTCCGCCTGATCCCCGTCGGCCAGTATGCCGCTTACATGGAGCGCTCCGCCAAGGAACGGCAACCGGGCGCGAGCGATCTCGCCTGCCGCGTGTTCGTCGTGCCAAATTTCCATCCGGCGAGCTGCGGCTGGCTCGCTGACTTTTCCACCGAGCGGAGCTATTGCGCCAACAACTACCTCGATCATCTCGACCGGGTCCGCGACGACCGGAACTATGCGTTCGCGCTCTCCGAGGTGAACAACCAGATGGCCATCCTCGAATTCTGGCCCGATCGCTTCGAGGAAATCAAACACCGCCTCCGCGAAGGCCGGGTCGAGTTGTCCAACGCGTTCTTCTTGGAGCCGACCATCAACCTCTCCGGCGGCGAGGCGTTGGTGAAATCGGGCGTCGAGGGGTTGCGCTGGCAGCAACAAGTGATGGGCGTGCGGCCGCGGTTCGCGTGGATGATCGACGTGACCGGCACTCACGAGCAGATGGCGCAGATCACTGGCGGCCTCGGTTTGGAGGCGCTGGTTTATTGCCGGCATAACCCGACCGGCCGCGCGCTGCATTGGGCCGAGTCGCCCGACGGCACCCGCGCGCTGGCCATCTCACCCGGCCATTACAGCGAGTGGGGGCCGGTCTTCAACTCGACCCAGCCGCTCAGCACTGCCCGGTTTCGCGGCATCGTCAACGACCTCAAATTCCGGTCCGACCCCGCCCAGTTGCCCGCCGATGAAATCAAGCAGCGCCGCAGCATCTGGGGCGGCTCGCCGCAGCGCGCCCCCGCCGGTGCGCCCGTTATAATCCTTGCCGGGAGCGGTGATTACAGCCTCGCGCCGCGGCGCAAAGAGTACCCGACCGAATTCCTCCAGCAATTGAAACCGGTCGCACCGAACGTGGACCTGACCTTCTCGACGCCGAGCAAGTATCTCGATGCCGTCCTGCCTGGCGTGAAATCCGGCAAGCTCGAACTGCCGACGATGCGGGGCGGGACCGCATTTAGTTTCAATGCGTTCTGGATTCAGAACCCGCGGGTCAAGCAAGCGTATCGCCGTTGCGAGCAGCAACTGCAGGCGGCGGAGAAACTCGCCACCATCGCCAGCCTCAAGGCCGGGTTCGCGTACCCGGTCGATCCGCTCTATCACGCGTGGCTGCTGATGCTGCTCAACATGGACCGCAACACCCTCTGGGGTGCCGCGGGCGGCATGGTGTTCGAGCATCCGACCTCGTGGGATGCCAGCGACCGGTTCGCCACTGTCGAAAAGATCTCCAACGACGCGCTTACCGGCGCGATGCACAAGCTGGCCAGCACCGGCCAGACCGTCACGCTCTTTAACCCGCTCAACTGGGACCGAGAAGATCCCGTGGCCGGCATGGGCAAGATGAAATTGAGCGGCCTGGCCTTCCATCCCCTGAGTGTCGGCGAGATTGCCGACAAACCCACGGCCATGATGGCCGTGCCACTCATCGAAACCCGGTACTACCGCGCCACGATGGACACCAACACCGGGGCGCTCGTCAGCCTCAAGCTGAAAGCGTCTGGCCGCGAAATGCTCGGCGGCCCGGCCAATGTCGTCGTCGCCGAGAAACCGAAGGTGCAACACGGTGATCCTGGCGATTATATCGTGGATCGCGAACTACGGCAGATCGTCACCACGTCGAGCCAGTTCAAACCCACGATCCGCGCCACGACCGGCAAGCTCGGAACGACGTTGGAAATCGATTCGGAGTTTCACGGCGGCGGCAAGCTGCGGCGCATCGTGCGGTTCTACGACGATTATCCGCGCATCGATTTTGAGACCGAACTTCACGACATCCCGGACCGCACGGTGGTCGTGGCCGAGTTTCCGTTGGCCGAGGACATCACGGAAGTCCGACGCGGCATCCCGTACGGGTTCTCGCACGGCGCGTGGTCGAAGCCCAATCCCGACCTGCATGGCTGGACCAAAGGCATCGTGCCGGCAGTACGCTGGTCGCACTACACTTTGGCTGGCGGCGGCGGCGTGGCGTTGCTGGACCGGGGCGTCACCGGCCGTGAACTCACCGGGCGCACACCGATCATCTTTCTGCTCAACGCCACCGACAAATACAACGGCTACCCCAACGCGTGGCTCAGCGGCAAGGGCCTGCACAAACTTGAATACGCGCTCGTGGTGCACGACACGCCGTGGGAGCAGGCGCGCATTCCGCAGATGGCGTGGGAATACAATTGCCCGCCGATCCCGATTCCCGGCTGTGCCGCGGCGGCGGTGAAGTCGGTGCTGCAGACGTCGGACAATGTGATCGTCGAGGCGTTGCGTCGCGAAGGCGGGTTCATCGAGATGCGCCTCGCCGAGTGTTTCGGCAAGGCCGGCCAGGCCAGCGTGACGTTGCATCTGCCGCACAAGCGCGCACAACTCACCGATCTTGTTGGCAACAACCCGCAGCCGATCAGTGGCGGGCCGACGTACCAGTTCCCGGTGCGTCCGCAGCAGATCGTGACGCTGCGGTTCCAAACCGCCGAGCCGGTGGCGGAGATCAAGCCGCTGCTGAAGTGGGATGAACTCGTGCCGGCAAACAAACTGCCGATGCTCAAGAAGAAACTGCCCGAAGCCAAGGGCCATCCCCCGCGGGGGAGTTAGGAGGGTGCAGGGCTCATGGCGCACAAGTTGAGAGTCGAATTTGTGTATAAAGCCCAGGGTCCGGCCACCGGCTGTTTCAACGAC
>JAPLUJ010000555.1:3630-8027 GCA_026397695.1 Verrucomicrobiota bacterium
GACCTTCACCCCGAAAGCAAATTCCTAACAATCAATAAAATGAGCAAGCATATATTCAGCAGACGTGGTACCGCCAAGGCGTTCCTGTTTTTCACGTTCGGAGTGATCGTTGTTGGCGCCGCACCGACGGTGCCGGAGGGAGCCTTGGACAAGGACCCGGTTGCGCAGGAGCTGCGGAACAAGTTCGCCGCGTGGCGCGGGGAGCGTGATGCGGTCGAGAAGAAACAACAGGACTATTATCAACAAGGAAACAGGCAAAAGCAACAGGAGCAGCGCCGGAACTTTCTGCCGGGACAACAGCAGGGACAACAGGATGGCAATCAAGGCGACTTCGACAATATCATGCCGGCTCCGAATGATCCGGAACTCTGGCCGCTGTGGCGCGATTGGTTGACGCAGTGGCGCAAAGACCAGCGGGCGGCGCTGAGCTACGACGATTCCTACTACAGCCACGAGGCGTTTGCGTGGGTTTCGTCAAACTACGTCTCATGTTTCGCCATGCTGTGGGACTTGACCTTGTATGATCCCTCGGCGGGCAAATACACCGTTGACGCGTTCGTGGAGCACGGCCGGAAGGAGTTCGGCGGATACGACAGCCTCGTGCTATGGCATGCTTACCCGCAGATCGGATTTGATGACAGGAATCAATTCGATTACTACCGGGACATGCCCGGCGGCCTGGAAGGCTTGCGCGACCTGACGAGGGCCCTTCACCAGAAGGGAATCAAGGTTTTCATTGATTACAACCCGTGGGACTCCGGCACCCGGCGGGAAGGGAAATCCCATGCGGATTTGCTGGTGGAGTTGGTGAATGCCATCGACGCGGACGGCGTCTATCTCGACACCTGGCACGATGGCACGGCGTTGCGGGCCAAATTGGATGCCGTCCGGCCCGGTCTGGTCCTCGATACGGAAATGCCTATCCCCCTCCGGAATATCGCCGAACACCACATGTCCTGGGGCCAAAGCAACACCTGGAGAACATGGGAGTTCGAGGACAGCCACGCGCCGGGCGTGTTGAAAAGCAAGTGGTTTGAGCGGAGGCACGTGGTGCGACCGACCAATCGGTGGATCAAGGACCGTACCGGCGAACTCCATGTGGCATGGATGAACGGCACCGGAACGTTGGTTTGGGAGAATGTTTTCGGAGTGTGGAACGGGTGGGACGCGCGGGCGAGCTCCATGCTTCGTTCCATGCTCCCGATCCAGCGTCGCTATGTGGACTTGTTTTCCGGAAATGGGTGGACGCCGCTGGTGGAACACCGTGGCGACAAGGTGTTTGCCAGCCTGTGGGAAGGGGGCGGCCTGAAACTGTGGACGCTCGTCAACCGGGCGGACGAACCTTACGGCGGGAATCTACTGGCCGTGCCGCACACGCAGGGAACCCGCTACTTTGATCTCATCATGGGCGTCGAAATCAAAGCGGCAATCAAGGAGGCGGTCGCTTTCATCGACGGGAAGATGGACGCAAGGGGAATCGGCGGCTTTCTGGCGCTTCCCGAAAAGGCGGTCACCGAGGACTTGGATCGGTTTCTGCGGGGGCAGGCCGAGATATTCAGCCGTAGAGACCCGGATGCGCGCGCTGCCGCCAGGAATCATGTCCTCAAGCCGATCTCGCGAACGAGGAAGTATGATAAGGACAACTTACCCCAGGCCATGGCTGCCATCGACGGCGGTATGGTCGAGCTCGACGTCGTTTTTCTGGGCGGCGGCGGCCGACCGTTGGGCCCGGTCGGATTTCATGACGAAATCCCCAAAAAGCGCAAATTGGAATTATCCCCCTATGCCATCGATGTCACTCCCGTGACGAACAAGCAGTATGCCGAGTTCCTTCGCGCGTCCGGCTACAAGCCGCGCCATGGAGAGAACTTCCTGAAGCATTGGATTGACGGCAAGCCGCCCGCAGGCAAAGAGGACCACCCCGTCGTCTATGTCGATCTGGACGATGCCCGTGCGTATGCCCAGTGGGCGGGCAAGAGACTGCCCACCGAAGAGGAATGGCAATATGCGGCCGAGGGGCCGGAACACCTGAAGTATCCATGGGGAAACCAGTGGCAGTCGGGCGTCTGCAACGACGGCAATAGCAAGGGAACCACGAGCGTTTATGAGTATCCCGGGGGGCGTTCGCCCTTCGGTTGCCACGACATGTGCGGCAACACCTGGGCATGGACGGAGAGCGAGCGAAGCGACGGACGAACGCGGTCTTGCTGCTTGCGGGGAGGCTCTTTTTTCAAGGCCGGAGGTTCGGAGTGGTACCCTGCCGGTGGACCGGTGCCCTGCAATGGCGCAGCCAAGTTCCTGCTGATGTGGCCCGGCCTGGATCGCTGCTCGACGATCGGCTTCCGCTGTGTCGTGGATGTGCGACCCATCCCATGACCAGACTGTCTTTTCAGTTCGATGCCGATAATCCGGAAATACCCGTTCAGTTTCAATGGAAGCAGTCAAGCGGATTTTGCCACATAAACCACTCCCGAATTATGACAGGACGAGAGCTCACGATGGCCGCCATCAAAGGAATCCCGCACGCGCGGGTTCCCGTGGCACAACACAACTTCACCTTCTGCGCAAGGCTGGCGGGTGTCACCATGGAGCAATACCGACGCGATCCCAAGCTGGCCGCGCGGGTATTGGCGGATGCTTCATACCAATTCGGATATGATTGCATCATCATTGATTTCGATACCTGTTCATTGGCAGAAGCGATGGGTGCCAGCCTGTCATTTCCGGTGGATGCTCCCGCGCATGTGAGTATGCCGCCGCTTCAGTCATTGAGCCAGATCCGTGATTTGCCCATTCCTGATCCCCATCGGGACGGGCGGTTGCCATTGTGGTTGGAAACGACGCGGGAATTGAGGAAAATCGTCGGCAATGACAAGGCGATCATGGCGCGCGCGGACCAAGGACCTTTCGGTTTGCTGTTTCAACTCAGAGGACACGAGAACCTGATGATGGATGTGATGGATTGTTCCGTAGAGGAGATGGAAGCAGCCTTGGAAATTTGTGCTCAAGTGGGTTCTGGATTTGCTCGTGCCCAAATGGAAGCGGGGGCAGACCTCACATCCATTGGTGATAGTGCTTCTGGGGAGTCGCTTATTTCCCCCGCGCATTACCACCTTTATGGAGGTCCTTTTCAAAAACGCTACAAGGAACTCCTTGGTGATGACTGCTTGAGTCTGCACATCTGTGGAAAGACCAACAATATCATCGAAGGTATGGTGCAGTCCGGGTGCGAAGTGCTTGAGCTTGACCACTGGAATGATCTGGAACGCTCGCTGGCAGTCATTGACCATCGTTCCTGCGTGTTCGGTAATCTGGATCCCTCCAGCGTGCTGAGCCAAGGAACCAAACAGCGGGTTTTGGATGCCAGTCGCGAAGTGCTTGAGCATGCCAAGGCGAAGACATGGAAATTCGTGCTTTGCCCGGGCTGCCTTGCCAATGCGGATGTCCCCCCGGATAACATCCACGCCATGACCGAAGCCGCATCCTGTTGGGGACAGTATGACAAACCACCCATAGGCTAACCATGAAAACCATATCATCTCACGCGCGAAAAAAAGCCCGGTTGATTTCCAACAAAACAGTCGAAATGACTGTCACCTGGCAGTAAAGAAAGACACCATGAAGAAGAAACGGCTTGGGATACTGTGTCTGGGGGGCTTGGGCTTGCTGGCAGGAGCCGCGGCACGAGCCGAGACGGCCCCGGCGACCAGCGGGTCGGTCGAATGGCAGCGGCTGCCGGACTTGCCCGAGGCCCTGGGGTTGGGCGGACCGTTTGCGGGCGTGTCAGGCGGGGCATTGATCGCGGCGGGTGGCGCCAACTTTCCTCGCGGCATGCCCTGGGAAGGCGGCCCGAAGGTCTGGTCCGATCACATCTATGCGCTCCCGCAGACGGACGGAGCCTGGAAAACCTGCGCAACGAAACTGCCGCGCCCGCTGGCCTACGGCGTGTCGCTTACCACCGACGCGGAGGTCCTTTGCCTCGGCGGCGGCGACGCCCGCGAGCATTACGCCGAAGCGTTTGCCCTCCGGTGGGTCAATGGCGAGGTATCCTTCAGCTCGCTGCCCCCGCTGCCGCGTCCGGCGGCCTTTGCGTGCGGCGCGTTGCTGGGCCGGACAGTCTATGTGGCGGGTGGCCAGGAGACACCCAACGCCACCAACGCGCTCAAGACCTTTTGGGCTCTCGATCTGAACCAAGCGCCGCAGTTGCGGCGGTGGCAGGAACTGGAACCGTGGCCCGGCCCGGCGCGAATCCTGGCGGTGGCGGGCGTGCAGGACGGCTCGTTTTTCCTGGTGAGCGGCGCCGACTTGGTCCCGGACCCGGCCACCGGCCAGCCGCAGCGGATCTATTTGAGCGATGCCTATCGCTACACGCCGCGCAAGGGCTGGCGAGCCATCGC
>JAPLUJ010000550.1 GCA_026397695.1 Verrucomicrobiota bacterium
CTGTGAAATGAATCGTGGTTGCATGATGGTATTTTGCTAGATGGTTGGTGGGCGTGCAATGACGGGCGATGAAAAAGTAACGGATAGAAAAGGGTTTTATTTTGCGGGCGGGCGAGACGTGTTAGACTTGAGCACGGCGAGGATCTCCGGCGTGCCGAACTGGCCGGCTACATCGATGGGGGTGGCACCTTCCTGATTCTTTACATTGGGTTTGGCGCCCTTCGCCAGCAGCAGCTTGACGATTTTCAATTTGTCGGCGGGTTGGCTTTTGTTGATATAAGCCATCGAGGAATTCACGGTGGCCGCTGGCTGTTCGGGAGTGGCTTTGAGGTCATTCTGGCCAACGCGGACCATGGCTGCAACGTGCAGCGGGGTGTCGCCTTGAAAATCGGCCCCATTGACCGGAGCCTGGTGGTCGAGCAGCAGACGGACGATCTCGACCGAGCCAAGGAGAGCGGCGAAGTGAAGCGGTGATTTCTTATACTGATCGAGGGCGGCTGGCGGTGCGCCGTGCTCTAGCAGGACGCGTGCCGCCTCCGGTTTGCTCTCGATGGCGGCGCAATGGAGCGGAGTGCCGCCATGGCTTTCAGCGGCAGTCACGGCGGCCCCTTTTTCGAGGAGAAAGTTGAGCACCGCAGGATCATTCCTCTTCGCAGCTGCGTGGATGGCCTGTAATCCGTAGGCGTCCCTGGCCGTGATGTCGGCCCCCTTGTTCAAAAGGGCCGCGACGGTTTTCACATCCGCGCTGAAAGCCGCCCTATGCAACGGGGTTCGCCCATAACGGGTGTCTTTGTCATTCACTGCCACCCCCTTGGAGATCAGCAACTCAAGCACTTCCACGTTGCCTGACAGGGCGGCATAATGCAGGGCCGTCTTGCCCTCGCGATCCCTGGCCTGCACATCCGCCCTGCCAGCCAGCAGGAGTTCGGCGATTTTCAGATAGTCGGGTGCCAGGGCGGAATCCCTAACGGGTTGATCATCCGCCGTTTTGACGGGCGGCCACTTGCGGGTGCCATAAGCCGCGCCCATGAGCGGGGTCCCGCCATTTGTTGTTTCCACATTGACGGTGGCGCCGGCGCGGAGCAAGAGAGCCACGGTTTCCAGTCTTCCTTGTTCCGCCGCATACATGAGGGCGGTCATACCGGAAACGCTCCGCGCATGGATATCCATTTTCCGGTCCAGCAGAAAGCGCACCGCTTCCGGACTTTCCGACCTCGCGGCGAGGTGAAGGGCATTCATGCCGTTTTTTTCAGTCGCCATGAGATATGCGCCGGCACCGAGCAACAGCTTCATGAGATCCACCCGGCCAGCCTCCGCCGCATTGAGCAGCGGCGTGAATTCCGCGCCGTCCCAAGCGTCCAGGTCAGGCTGGAGTTGCAGCAATTTTTCGACGAGCGCTTTGCTCCCGTCCTGACATGCCAGGTGAAGCGTGGTGGTGCCGTCGGACTGTTCCAATTTGGGATCCGCGCCGCGCTCTAACAAAAAGTTGAAGATTTCATCGTTCCATGTCGCATGGTGCAGGGCCGGCGAGCGGTTCTTACCCACGGCATTGACCTTTGCGCCGTGGTCGAGCAGCAGGCGGATGATTTCCATATTGCCACCGAAGACCGCCACATGAAGTGGCGGATCCACGGCGGGAACCTGGGTCGCATTCACGGCCGCTTTGTGCGCAATCAGGACTTTCACCATCTCCGCGTTTCCCCACTGGACCGCGAAATGCAGCGGGCGAAAACCCTGTGCCGACACCTCCGGATCCGCTCCCTGCTCGAGCAAATATTCAAGCGCCTTGATGTTAGGGATAAGAACCGCAAAGTGCAGGGGCGTGCATTTGGTATCAGGCATGATGTCTGACATGCTTGCTCCCCGCTCCACGAGCAAGCGCAGGATGGCCAGGCGGGACGCCTCTTCCTCAGGACCGAGGACAAGGCCGGGGACGAGGGATTTCTGCAAGGTATGCAGCGCCTCACGGGATGCCGTCCTCTCGGCACCTGACCCATAAGGGAGAATGGGAGGCAGCCCTTTCGAAAGAAAACCGGCGATGACCTCCGGATTGACAATTACGGCGGCCCGCAGCATGGGCGTCATGCCGTCATTTGCCTTTGCGTTCACCTTGGCCCCGGCCTTGAGCAGGACTCTAACCAACTCCGGATTCCCCACGTCCACCGCATGATAGAGCGGTGTGGCACCGAGTTTTTCATCCGCTAGATTCATCCGCCGCCATGGCAACGGCGGAAAATCCGCAAATCAGGGCGGCGGAAAAAGCGCGATGAAGACCGGAATGGATGATTGTTAGAAAATCGTTTTGCGGGCGGGCGGGCCAGCCATGCTGAGATGGCAGGAAATGAAACGAGGCCGTAGTGAAGTTAGGCGGCGGGCAGGATGCCCGCGCCACGGTGGCCCGGGCATCCTGCCCGGAGCCAAAAGGTTTCATTTGGTTTCGCATGATGTGGATAGTATGGTGGTGGTTCACTGCTGGTGGGGGGGAGCTTCCATCAGTCCGCATGCCTTGGATTTCCGGGATGCGCCGACGACGGAGGCAACCGGGTGCGGCAGGGAATCACAGGCCCCCATGGCCGCGTGCAACAGACAGGCGGGGCACAGGCCACCGCCCCGACCTTGGGCGATCGGGGTACCACACGCCGGGCAGATGGGGGGATCCGTCATGGCATCTGGCAGTTTGTGATTTTGATTCATGGAGTCAACCTCCAAATGGACATTCTCAGGCCGTTGTATCAGTATGGTTCTAGTATTCCTTTCCCGTGACGATGCTCCCTGACGGTGTGTTTGAAGCGGCTTCTGCGCCAGTTGGTGAATTCCTCGCTGTACAAATCAACGACCAGTTTCTTGAAGCCCTCGTGCAGTTCCGCCCCGATATGTGAGTGGGCTTGAAGTTGATGTCGAACATCCCTGCCAGAGTCAGCAGACCGAGGCTTGGCAAGGACGCGATGGTCTTGCTGCGCTCCACAAATCCAGGAAGCGTTAGACCCAGCCGCAGCAATTCGGCATCGCAGACGCGGATGCCGCTCATGGGAAACAGACCGATGTTCATAGATGGATAATCCTCCAGGTGATTAGTGCAATAAGTGGATAGGCGGGCGGGGTGCAGATTGCTGTGGAATCCCGTCTCCTCACTCCCATCATCAGGAACCGGCGCTGCAGGTTACGCGGCAAGCGATTCATTTCCCCTTCCCATGGCGACCCGCCCGTGATATTCCTCATGCCACGTTGTGGAACCCGGCGGCTGCGCCGAACTCTATCCCGACTTTCCGCATGAGCGATCCCCTTTCCTGTCCCCAATGCGGTACTCCGCTGACCGCAGGCACCGTGCAAGCGCTGTGCCCCCGCTGTCTGTTGCGGCTTGGCATATTAGGGAATGAGTTGGAGGACGGCGCGGCGGACCCGTTCGCTGATGCGCCACGCGAAGCGCCGGGCACCGTGATCGAACGGTATAGGTTGTTAGAAGAAATCGGCGAGGGCGGGTTTGGAATCGTCTATCTGGCCGAGCAGACGGCACCGGTGAAGCGCAAGGTGGCGCTCAAGATCCTCAAGCCCGGCATGGACACGCGCGAAATCGTGGCGCGCTTCGAAGCCGAGCGCGAGACGCTGGCGCTGATGGACCATCGCCACATCGCGCAGGTTTACGATGGTGGCGCGACCGCGAGCGGGCGGCCGTATTTCGTGATGGAACTGGTGAAGGGAACGCCAATCACGAACTATTGCGCCAACCGCCAACTCTCCATCCGGGCGCGCTTGGAGTTGTTCCTCGACGTGGCCGCCGCCGTGGGCCACGCCCACCAAAAAGGGATCATCCACCGCGACCTCAAGCCGTCAAATATCCTGGTAAGCGAGCACGAGGGCAAAGCGGTCGTCAAGGTGATCGACTTCGGCATTGCCAAGGCGGTTTCCACAGAGCTTGCGGACCGCAAGCTGGTGACAGCATTCGGACGCATGCTCGGCACGCCCCAATACATGAGCCCGGAACAGGCCGAGCTCAATGCGCTGGATATCGACACGCGCAGCGACATTTATTCACTGGGAGTGCTGCTCTATGAGCTTCTAACAGGAACGACCCCGCTGGATACGGCGACCTTGCGCAAGGTTGGATTCACCGAAATGCAGCGGATGATCCGCGAGGAAAAACCCGTCAAACCCAGTCTGCGGATCACCTCCCGTCGTCATCAGAAACGCCCCGGCGACGAGGGTGGCAGGACTCCGGGGCGAGGCACCGAGCCGCTCGCCCGAGACATCGACTGGGTGGTGATGCAGGCGCTCGAGAAGGACCGCAGCCGGCGCTACCAAACCGCCAACAGCCTGGCGCTGGATGTCCGGCACTTCCTTGACGATGAACCAGTGTCGGCGTCTCCGCCATCGACCACCTACCGCTTCAGCAAGTTCGCCAAACGGCACCGTTTCGGGGTCGCCTGGACCGCCGTCATTAGCGTGGTGGTGATCGCCGCCGCAGTCGGCATGACCTGGCTGTATTTTCTAGCAAAGCGGGGTGAGAACGCCGCTCGGGAAAGCACCTTTGAGGCACTTGTGCAGCAGGCGGCAGCCTTGCGGTCGGGCGGCAAGCCGGGGCGGCGCTTCGAGGCCTTCGACGCGCTGCGGAAGGCCGCCGCCATCCCCTTCGCGCTGCGCGTGCCAAACAACCTGAAGCGCCTGCGGGACTCCACCATCGCCTGCCTGGCGATCATCGACATGCGGCCGGTGGATTCCTGGCAAGGCAATGCCGATTATGGCGAGACGGTCGTTCCGGACGGGTCGCTGACCCGTTATGCCATCACCTTTCGCGATGGCCGCATCGCCATCCACCGTTACCCGGACCGGAGCCTGATGTTAGATCTGCCCGGCGACGGCCAGGCGGTGAACCCGGTGCTCCGCTTCAGCCCCGACGGCAACTGCTTGGCCGCAGCTTACGGGACGAATCAAGAGTGGGAATTGAAACTGTGGAATCTGCAGAAAAAACCCGCGACGTTTTGTGCCGCGGGTCGTGGCATCCATCAGGCCTTTGATTTTTTCCCGGATGGGAAGTCTTGTGTCATCGGGCGGCCGGACGGCAGTCTGGCCATTCTTGATGTCGCAACCGGGAAAACCCTCCGCCAGGTTTCCCTAACCAGAGTACCGCATGCGGTCCGGGTCAGCAGGGATGGCAAGTGGCTGGCGCTTAGCCTGCCAGGGACGGGCGAACAGCCGGATCAAGTCGCAATTCTCAACGCGGCGAACGGCCAGCCGCGGGCAACGCCGCTGGCGTGTCCGGCACGCGCCCTGGCCTGGAGCCCGGTCGACGATTCGTTGGCGGCAGCCTGCACGGACCATGTGCTGCGCGTCTGGCATGAACAGGACTGGGAGGCAGGAGCGCTCGAACTGCGCGGCCACACCGACGTGGCGGATACCGTGGCTTGGAGTCCGGACGGCAGACAGCTCGCTTCACAATGCCCGGATGGCACCATCCGGCTGTGGGACCCGTTCCTAGGGGGGGCTGCGCTGAGCAAGCATTCGGGCCGGGGCGACGGGCTCGCGTTTTCGGCTGACGGCAAGCGGCTCGGGATGCTGCGCGAGGGCGCCACTCTAACCGTCATGGAAGTGGAACCCGGGAATGTTTGTTATCGGGGCCATGGTCACTCCGGGACCTTTGACGGGGTGTGGAACAGCGCGAAAACGCTGATGGCGACTAGCGGCGATGACGGCGTCCGCTTCTGGAATCGCGAGGGTCGGCATATGGAAACCCTCAAGGTGCCGCAGGCGCGGGGCATCGCGTTTGCATCCGATGCCTTGTTCGTCGCCTCCGCCACGGGTCTCTCCCGGTATCCCATGGCCAGCGAAGGAACCGGCGATGACATCGTGATCACGTTCCATGCCCCGGAACCAATCGGATCCTTCCGCGCCTGCATGCAGGTGTCCCTGGCAGCAGACGGCAAGTTGCTCGCGGTGGCAGGTCGCCGCGCCGATATGCTAGATGACGCGGCGGCGATTTGGTTGGTCGATCTGCCACAGGGCACGCCGCCACGTTGCATTGGCGGTCCACCGGGAGTGGCCTACTGCGAGATCAGTCGCAACGGCAAATGGCTCGCAGCCGGAACTTCGCAGGGCATCGGAGTTCGCATCTGGTCGTTGCCGGATGCCCTGGTGTTGAAAGATCTGCCGATCCGCGGTTCCGCCAGGGTCGCCTTTTCCCCGGACCCGAATGTCAAACGCCTGGTGACCGGCGACACCGAAGCCTATCGGTTTTGGAAAACCGGCATCTGGGAACTGGAGCGGGAGATTCCCAGCAAGATGGGGGGGGGCCACGGCATGATGGCTTTCAGCCCGCGCATGACGGCGCTCATCATCGCTTGCCACGGGGCGGAATTGGAATTTAAAGTGCTCAATCCCCTCACCTTGGAAGAAGAGTCGAGTCCGGACTTCGACCAGGAGTCGCCGCTGTGTTTCGATCCCACCGGCAGACTGATGATCACCACCAGCCAGTCCGGCGGCATCTTCTTCTGGAAACTCGATGAAGTTAGAGCCCACTTGGACGGGACGGGGCTGGATTGGAAACACATGCCGGCGTTTCCCAAGGAGTTGCCGCCACCGGTGGTGCGCCGCGTTGTCGTGGCGAGTGCCGCTGCTGATAGATAACGGCTCACGGCGCTTGGAACACCGTGAACAGATGCCGGATTTCATCGTCGATTTCCTCCTCGGAGGTGACGGTTTCCGCGATGGAGCGGCGCAGCGCCCCGCGGAAACCCTGCCGCAGGCGATGGGCGGCGGCCTTGACCGCTCCTTCGGTGAGGCCGTGACGGGCGGCGATTTCGTCATAGGCGGCCATTGTGGCATCGAGGCTGATGAGTC
>JAPLUJ010000332.1 GCA_026397695.1 Verrucomicrobiota bacterium
CAGCGGCTTCCCCGCACTCGAGGAGTTCATTTCCCATCACATCTGCCAATCCTTCGCACGCCAACAGATTCTGGAAGCATGCCGCAGCCAGGCCGCCGCCGCCCTGCGTGCCGTGGACGAGCGCATCGAGGAGCAAACCCGCTCCATCAACTCGCAAAGCCGTTTCATCGAAAACGTCGAAGGCGAGATCATCGCCATCCGCCAACAATTTGTCACCCGTCTGCCCCGCCACCTGGCGCGGGTCGCCGAGGTGTTTGAATCCGAAGGCATGTATGTCACCAAGCTCCTGCGCCGCCGGCTCAATGCCTTTCTTTCCATCATCCATGCGTTCACGGGCACCCGCACCGGGCCGGAAATGGAAGCCGTCTTCAGCACACGCCTCCAATCCGCCGTGGAAACCGTGGCACAAAAAGACGGCGCCGAAGTCGCCGATGCCTGTCACGCCCACTGGCTGAAACTCGGTCAACGCGTCCAATCCACCATCGGCATGGACCTCAACGCCGCCCACCCGATCGACGCAACCCTATCAGAAGCGCGCACTCGTTTCGTGCAACGCCTCGGTTGTGCCGCCAGGCAGGGCATCGGCAATTTGAAAGTCCGCAACCCACTCGACAAGGACCTCCGCCACCGCAACCACGCCTTGCAATCCTGCATCTTCATGACCCTCGTGCTCATCATCGCCGGTGCCACCTGCGGCGCGCTCGGTGTCGCGTGGGCACCCTGGATCCTCACCGGCGTGGCCGTGCTCTTTCTAACATTCGGGGTGACCGCCGCCTGGGCGGTCCGCAATGTCATCACCCGTGATTTCCAACACCGTCTGCTAGATACCTGCGGCGTCTTCGCCAGCACCCTGCACACCGATTACGAGGAAGCCCTGCGCCTGGTCTTCCAGGATTACACTGCAGCCCTCGGCGACATCCACACCCGCATCGCCCGCGACAAGCTCGCCATCGAACCCCGCCTCCGCGCCTGGCAGGAACTCTTCCTCACCCTCAAAACCATCGAACAGGAACTGTGAGGCATGGCTCATGCGACCTTGATGCAGGCCCGTGAGGAGTCCGCAATAACAACGTGACTGATGCCGTGCCCGGCAAATTGAGGCAGGCATCCTGCGCCCCGGAATCCTTCTTCAATACGGGCGGATGCAGAGACGTTCCGGATTGGACGTGCGGGTTCCGATATGGCAGCATCGGTCATGGCGCAGGTGTTGGTGGGACTCTCGGGCGGCGTGGACAGCGCGGTGGCCGCCGCCTTGTTGGTGGAGCAGGGCCACAACGTGACCGCCGGCTACATGAAGAACTGGATCAACGACGAAGGTATTCCGGGCGATTGTCCGTGGCAACAGGACATCGAGGATGCGCGTGCGGTGGCCAGCACGCTGGGCATCGAGTTCCGGGTGATCGATCTGATAGATGCCTACCGGGACCGCATCGTGGCCTGTCTGATAGAAGGTTATCGTTGCGGCATCACGCCCAACCCGGACGTCTGGTGCAACCGCGAGATGAAGTTCGGGGTGTTTCTCGATTATGCCTTGTCCCAGGGATTCGAGCACGTGGCCACCGGCCACTACGCACGCCGCCGGACGCTGGCCGACGGGTCGGCGGCGATCCTGCGCGGTGCCGACCCTAACAAGGATCAGAGTTATTTTCTATCATTGATGACCCAACGCCAGGCGGCACACGCGCTTTTCCCAACCGGGGAAATGCTCAAGCCCGCGGTGCGCGAGATGGCGCGACGCTGCCATCTGCCGGTGGCAGAGAAAAAAGACAGCCAGGGGATTTGCTTTCTCGGCCAGGTGAAAATGACGGATTTCCTCCGCCACTACCTGCCGGACGCCCCGGGTGACATCGTCGATGTCTCAGGCAAAATCTTGGGCGAACACCGCGGACTTCACCTTTATACCCTCGGCCAGCGCAAAGGCCACGGCGTCGCCTCCCCGCGCGAGGGCATGGCCTATGTGGTCGTCGGCAAGGATCCCGCCACCAACCGCCTGATCGTCGGTTGGGACACTCCCGCCACGGGCGGCCTCTACACGCGGGTCTGCACCGTGGGCACGCTTTCGTCCATCTCCGAACCACTCACTGTCCGCCGTCTGATAGAAGCCCAGCCGCGCTACCGCTCGAAGGCGGAACCGGCGGCCATCACGCCGCTCCCGGACGGCAAGTTGCGGCTGGAATTCCAACAGCCGCAGCGCGCCATCGCCCCGGGTCAGATCTGCGCGTTCTATGACGGCGGCATGTTGTTAGGCGGCGGGGTGTTCGAACGCGCCACGATGCCTAACGATTAGCGCAACCGCTAACGATTCAAGCGGGTTACTTCGACGCCTTGATGAACATCACCTTGTCGCGTGACAGCCAGTTTTCATCGCTGCCGTCTTTCACGATGATCCACTGGTCGCTCATGCCGATCAAGGTGCCTTCCACTTTGGCGGACACGTCTGTAGAGTACGGCCATAGCACCATCCTAACCACCACCTGCCGCCCCACGGGAGGCGCAACGGCGGGAGCGGCTCCGGGCGTTTGGGCCACGGCACGTACTCCGGTCAAACTCCACGACACGGCTGCTACGGCAGCCAAACTCAACACGCAAACTGATATTTTTTTCATGGCACCTCTTTCTAGCCGCGCTCGCCACCTCCGACAACCCCAAAATGCCAACAGCACATAACACCTCTCGCCGCCTTGACATCTCGCGGCCCCATTTTTGTGCGTTCCTCAACAATCGGGCTTTTCATCGCTGCCGTGCCACCACACCCTCCGCGCCCCATGCCCGCGCCGTTGCTCTATGAATCCCACTGCCACACCCCGCTGTGCAAACATGCTTACGGCGAACCGGACGAGTATGCCGCAGTAGCCCTCACCCGTGGCTTCAAAGGCATCACCTTCACCTGTCACTGTCCGCTGCCCGGGGGCTTTTCCGCCGACGCACGGATGGCCCCCGGGCAATTCGATGATTACGTGCGCATGATCGCCGCCACCCGCAAGACCTTCCTCGGGCGACTCGACGTGCGCCTCGGGTTGGAGAGCGATTATTACCCCGGGGTCGAACCATGGCTGGAACAACTCCATGCCCGCGCGCCGCTCAGCCATGTGCTGGGCTCAATCCACTATCAGGTAGCAGATTACCGTAAATTGTATTATTCCGGCGACATCCAGCGCTATCAGGAACTCTATTTCGATCACCTCGCCCGCTCTGCGGAAAGCGGCCTCTTCGACACCCTGGCCCATCCGGACTTGATCAAGAACGACACTCCCGCCGCTTGGGATTTCACGCGCCTGCGTCCGCACATCGAACGCGCGCTCGACCGCATCGCGGCCACCGGCGTGGCCATGGAACTCAACACCAGCGGCCTGCACAAGGCCCTACCCGAAATGAACCCGTCCCCCGCCCAGTTGGTTCTCATGCGGCAACGCGGCATCCCGGTGGTCATCGGCTCCGACGCCCACGTCCCGCAACGCGTGGGCGATGGCTATGCCACCGCCCTGCGCCTCCTCCGCACCGCCGGCTACCATGATGTGAGTTATTTCCTGGACCGCCGGCGCCACCCTCTAACGATCCAAGCGGCGCTGGATTCGCTGGCCACACCATAGGACGGCCGGATCCCGCTACACACGCCCGTCGCACGGCCGATGGCAGACTGTAGGCCGCTGCGCCGCAGTTCCGTCCCATGCCGCCCCAGCCCGCGGAATTCCTTGGATGCGCAGGCTGCAAGTCATTTGACGTAATGTAAAGTCAAGCAATCTTGAATATTAGGCAACGCGAATATACTAAGGTCTAACTGACAGATGTTAGAAAACCACATTAAAGTACGACCCGCAACCGCAAGTGGTTCGACCCTTCAGCGTAACGCTCCGCACAGTGGTTGAACCAGGCGCGCACAACCCGCAAAAGCACAACCTCGCTCATTATCACTTCCTACTTATCACCATCATCATGATCTCCCCCTCACCATTACTAACGGACCATCCGTCTGCCACACCCCAGCATGATGACTGGCCTGCCACGTGCGTGGATATCTGGAGCTTCGCCGAGCAATGCCTTAACCAGACCGCCATCGCCTTGCGCGAGGCCCACGCCGCAAGCCCGTCCGAGTTGTCCATGGGCATTGCCGCCGCCCGCAAATTCCATGCTGCGGGCACACCTGCGGATCTGCTTGAGCAGGTTGCCGGAATCCAAGGGTATGCCGGGGAACATCTCAGCGGAGCAATCTTCGACCTCGGCAACAAGATCGCCGGCGCACGTGCCATTTACCAACCGGTGATTCCCTTCGTCAGCAAACTGATTGCACCTTCATCCTTTTACGATTCCTATGATCACCTGCATAAAATCGCCCGGGTGTTGCTCTCACCGGTGATCTATGCGGAGGAAACCGACGCCATTGGTATCGCGTCGATCAACCCGATAGCAGCGATCATTCTGACGGATGAAATCCGCAAAACCGTTCTCAAGCGCTGCGGCATCCGGCCATTCATCACGACTTCCCGCCTCGACTATGAAAACTGGACCATCTTGGTCCGCAAACACTTTGAATTATGATCGGATTTGACGGCATTACTTTTAACGAACTCATCAGCCGCCGCATCATGAGCGAGCTGACCGTGCATGATCCGAGTTATGCGGATCTTGTGCATGACCAGATACCCAACCGGGTGAGCCGTTGTAGTTTCATGGCATCAATCGCCAAGATCAACGGTCTGCCGTTCTATCCAACCATCGCCGAGTTCTGTGACGGATCCCTGCACGCCAACTGCGATCCCACGGTGATGAGCCGCGGCTTTTTCACGCCGCTGTGCCTGTCCGGTACGGACAAGCTCATCGTCGCTCTGGCCAACCCGTGGAGTCCGCTCGCCGAGGAATATCTCGCGCCGCGCTTCCCCCATCTCGAGATCGTCAAGATCGTCACCCTCGCCTCGGAAATCAACCGCGCCATCGAATCGGTGGCCACTAACAGCGGTCCCAGCCGCTCCGAACTCGATGCCATCGACGTCGAGGACCTGGACGAGGGCATCCACGATTTTGACGTCACCACGGATTATACCGAGCCGATGGCGCAACTCATTGCCACCATCATGGCCGACGCGGTAGGTGGAAAAAGAAGCCTTCTATTATGCCTTTCGGATTGATGGCGACCTCAGCCAGAAGATCATGATTCCGATGAAGCTCAAGGATCGGGTTGATGCGTTCCTGCTCAATTTGATGAAGCTGCCGACCGAGACCCGCAATACCGCACCGGGCATTTCCGGGCGTTTCACGATCTCCTATTACCACCGCCCCATCGACATCCGTTACGAGCGCCATCAGACTTACCGCGGCTATCATCTGACGTTGCGGCTGCTCGACAAGAGCCATATCAAGTTGACCCTCGGCAAAGGTGCGCTGGCCTTCGATGAGGAAACCCAGTTCGCCCTCAATCGAGTGATGCAAATCCCGGCGGGCATCATCGTCATCTCCGGTCCCACCGGTTCCGGGAAATCCACCACCCTCAACGCCATCCTGCGCGAACTCAACCGCCCGGAAATCAATATCCTCACCCTCGAAAACCCGGTTGAGGACGAGGTGCCGGGCATCACTCACTGCAACCTCAAAAGTGCCAAGGAGTTCAAGCCGATGATTGCCTCGTTCATGCGCTCCGACCCCGATATCATCCTGATGGGTGAGGTGCGCGACCTCGAATCCGCGGAACTCGCCATCGAGGCGTCCATCACCGGCCACAAGGTGCTTACCACGATTCACACTCCGCGCGCTTCCCAAATCATCGAACGTTTCGAACAACTCGGCATCGAACGCTGGAAGATCGCCCAAGCGCTCAAAGCCGCCTGTGCCCAACGCCTGATCAAAACGCTCTGTCCGCATTGCAAGGAACCCGCAACGGGAATCAGCAGCAATGAGCGCAAGACATTCTTCCTGGATGACACGTGGGCCACGATGCCGCATTTTGTCGCCAAGGCCGGCGGTTGCGGGGCATGCCGCAACACCGGCTACAAGGGACGCACCGCCATCCTTGAAATCATCCCGATCACCCCCGAAATGGCCGACAAGCTCGCCCAAGGTCAAATCACGCCTTACGCAATGGAACGTCAAATAGCGGCAGAGGGGCTCCTGCCGAGTCTCCGGCGCAGCGCGCTCCGCTTGATACGCGAAGGGAAAACCGATCTCGCCGCCATCAGCAAGGTCATCGACATGACCTACTCCGATGGCTAGCGCCACCTTCAACCTGGATCATCAGTCATGGAAACGAACACATTCATTGATGTCGCAAGCGGGATCATTGTCCTATTGGGAGTGTATGCGGTATTCCGCCTGCTGCGATTTGTCGCTGATGCTGTTATAGTATTGATCGCGATTGCTGTTGCGATTGCGGCGTGCAGCCTGCATTCATGGTATGCGACCATGGTGGAAATATGCGGTTTTTTGCCGCCGGCGCTTGATTTCAAAGGACGGGTGATATGTGTGGTAATGCTCATGCTGGCCGGAGCATTGCTCGCACTGCCCATCATTCCGTTCTCATCAGTCATGCAAAACCTGCGTCCCTCCGGTCCGAACCGGAGTCGCCGGAACCGCCGGTTGCTGGCCGGACAATGCAACCAGTCTGAAGACCATATGTATCATTGGGACAATGTCCAGGATTCATGAATTCGCGCAGCGAGCCATCAAGCAAGGGAACAACCAGTGGCATGCGATTATACCCATGTATAACTACTTTTTTGATTGAACGATGATAACTTGCCGTCGCGTGGAATTCCATCCGATGACAGGTGTTTGGAATCGCCCGCAGATGGGTCATCAGAACCGACAATTAACACCCCGCACCCCATGAAACACTACTACTTCCCACGAGTCAATCGCCTGATGCCAGGCATGCTCGCATTATTGAGCGTCATGTCACAGTCGTTCGCAGCCACTGACATCCCCACCGGCACACTCAACGTGGACCGCACCCTCGTGCGGATTGGTTCCCGCTCGCAGCTCGACTGGAAGATTCAGTACCCCGGCGGAATCGATGATCTGGTGACGGTGACCACCACCGGCACGATCATTCCCAAAAGCGCCCTGACGATGCGCGTGCGCACCCTCGGCGTGGCCTTTCAGTCCGGGCAGACACTCCTGCCGCTGG
>JAPLUJ010000475.1 GCA_026397695.1 Verrucomicrobiota bacterium
CAGGGCTACGAGGCTGACGCGCGGCACTGGGCAGGGAAGGTATCGAAGGAATACCGGATGATATTGTTAGAAGAGGGGGTGGAAAAGCTCAAGGAGGTGGTGAACACAAGTGGCGAGCTGGAGGTTAAGGTGGTGAGGAAGGGGATGAAGCAAGCCGCGGCGGCTGCCGAGTTGGAGATGCTGGAGCGGAGCCGGGATGTGGCGCTGGGCAGGATGTTGCGCTGTCGTGTTAGATATTTCACGGACGGTGCGGTGATCGGGAGCCGGGGGTTTGTGGATGAGGTGTTTCGATTGTGTAGGGACCGGTTTGGCGGCACGCGCAAGGATGGCGCGCGGAAATGGCGCGGCAGTGGCGCGGCCGCAGCGGGCACGCTGTGGAGTGCGCGGGATTTACAGAAGGGGATCGGATTAATATGAGATTACATCAGGACCGGACCATGAGGCGGATGATGCTATGGACCGTGACGTGCGGTACCCTGTTGGCGGTACCGTGCCGTGCGGGCGACTGGCCGCAATGGAGCGGCAATGACGCACGCAACGCGGTGTCCGACGAGACCCGGCTGCCGGCACAATTCATTCCTAACGGATCACTGGCAGATTCCGCCGCTGCGCCGCCGTCCACCGGTCAGCCGACCCATCTCAAGTGGAAGGTGCGGCTCAACACCCATGCCTATGGTGGACCGGTGGTGGCGAACGGGAAAATCTTCATTGGGATCAATGACCGCAATCAGGGCGGAGCGGTCATGGGGCTGGAGGAGGCGACGGGACGGGCGCTGTGGAAACTAACAATTCCGCGCATGGTCACGGAGTGGAAGGAGTTCAATTATGACGACATGAGTCTGGGTGTTTGTTCCACTCCGACGGTGGCGGACCGGCGCGTGTATGTGGTGACGAATCGCGATGAAATGCTCTGTCTCGATCCGGAGGGCCGCTTGCACGGGGCGGAGCCGGACGTTGTTCGCAATATTGCGGGCTCGGACCAACCGCCGATGACGACCGATACAGACGCCGTCGGCATCGTCTGGCGTTTCGATATGATCACGGAAAAGGACGTCGCCGCCTGGCCGCAGGACGCTGCGGATTGTTCGGTGATCGTGCATGGGGATCAGGTGTTTGTCAGTCCATCCAATGGCGTGGACAAATCGCACAAAATCGTGCCGCGCCCCGACGCGCCGAGCCTGATAGTGTTAGACAAAAACACCGGCCTGCTGATTGCACGCGACTTCGAACAGGTCGGGCATCGGATGTTGCATGGCGAGTGGTCTTCACCCGCGCTGGGTGAGGTCAACGGCAAAGCCTTGGTGTTTTATGGTGGCGGAGACGGCGTCTGTTATGCATTCGACCCCGTGCCGGCGCCGCCGGCGAGCGCCGGTGCGCCCGGCATCCTGAAGTGTGTTTGGCGCTTCGACGTCAATGCCGCCGCCGGACGGATCGGTGACTACAAGAACAATGTGACCGGTCCCAGCGAGATCATCGCCACGCCGGTGTTCTATAACAATCGGGTTTATGTGGGCGGCGGCCAGGATCCGCGCCACGGCAAGGGGCGCGGCGGGCTGGTGTGCATCGACGCCACCGGGACGGGAGATATCACCACCAAAGGCGTGGTCTGGGTCAACACCGACATCGACCGCAGCCTGACCACCGTGGCCATCAAGGACGGGATCTTATATACCGCCGATTTCTCCGGCCGCATTTTCGCGCTCGATGCCGACACCGGCCGTGAGTTGTGGCGGCATACGACTGACGGCCCGATCTGGAGTTCCCCGCTGATTGCCGACGGCAAGGTCTATGTGGGCACCGACACCGGCGAACTGTGGACCTTCGCCGCTGCCAAGGAACTAAAAATCCTTGGAAGAACCAAGCTCGATTCCCCGATTTCCACCTCGCCTATCGCTGCCAACGGAGTGCTCTATGTCATGACCCAGCGCTGGCTCTATGCCGCCGCGTCCGGAGCTGATAGCCGCTGAAACCGATAATTGTTAGATGGTGTTTTCCGTCATCCAGAGGTTGAGGATTTCCACGGCGGCGGCCTGGTCGATGACGGCCTTTTGTTGGCGGGCGTTGCGGCCGGCCTCGTGGAGTTTGGCGGCGGCGCTGGAGGTCGTCAGGGTTTCATCCACGAATACCAACGGAATGGTTGGCAGCCGTTGGCGCAGCAGATCGGCGAACGCGCGGACCTTGGCGGCGGAACTGCCCTCGCTGCCATCCAGGCGGACGGGCAGTCCGACCACCAGGGTGCGGATGCCGCGCAATTCGGCGATGCGGGCGATGCGGGCAAGCGGATCTATCAGCTTGCAGTCGAGAGTTTCCACCGGATGGGCGAGGATGCCGAAGTCGTCAGTCGCGGCAAGGCCGATACGGGCATCGCCATGATCGATGCCGAGCGCGGGGTGCGGGGAGGTGGGGGGGTGGGATTTCAGATTGTGGATTGTGGATTGTGGATTGTTGATTGTGGATCGTGGATCGTGGATCGTGGATCGTGGATTGTGGATTGTGGGCTGCTCTATCTTCTATCTTCTATCTTCTATCCACTATCCACTATCCACCATCCACTATCCACCATCCACTATCTCTCTCAGAGCAGTTCCGGCGGCAGGATTTTTGCCAGATCCTTGATGGCGTCCGCCTGTTTGCGGTGGGCGATGAGCAGGGCGTCCTCGGTTTGGACGATGATCAGGTCGTGCACGCCGAGCAGGGCGATGCGGTGGCCGGGGCGGGCGTTGAAGACTATGTTGTTAGACGAAGCGAGTTGGGTGATCGGATCGTTGGCGCGGTTGTCGTTGCCGACGTTGTCAAAATACTTGGCGACCGAGAGCCACGACCCGACATCGTCCCAATCGAAGGTGGCCTCGATGTTGAGGACGCGGTCGGCGGTTTCCATCAGCGCGTAATCGATGGAGGTGGACGGGAGTGAGGCAAAGCACGCATCGACGGTGGCGGCAATGTTGTTAGAGCCGCGGAGTTCCGCGATGAAGCGGGCGAGTTCGGGCGCGTGGCTGGAGAGTTGATGGATGACGGTGGGCAGCGACCAGACAAACATGCCGGCATTCCATGAGAAGCCGCCTTGTTGCAGGAATTGCGCGGCGAGTTCCGGACTGGGTTTTTCACGAAACCGTTTCACCTCGAAGACCGGATGCTTGCTAGCGAGGCCGGGGATGACGGCATGTTCGCCGCGTTCGATATAACCATACGACGAGCAGGCCCACGTCGGGTGAATGCCGATCGTGACCAGTCCGTCGGACATTTCCGCAGTGGTCAGCGCAGCACGCATCACGGTTTGAAAGGCGGCGGTGTCCTGGATGAGTTGGTCCGCAGGCAGCACCATCATCACGGCATCCGGATGGCGTGCGGCAATCAGCCCGATGCCCAGAGCCACGGCCGGGGCGGTGTCGCGTTTGGCGGGCTCGGCAAAAACATTTTCCGCAGGAAGCATCGAGGTGGCCGCCCGCACGGCATCCAATTGCAGGGCGTTGGTGAGAATGAGGATGTGGTCGTGCGGGACGAGGCCGTCGAGGCGGTGGATGGCTTGTTCGAGCAGAGTGCCGGTGCCGAAAAGATCGAGAAGTTGCTTTGGGCGGGTGTGGCGGCTCAGCGGCCAGAAGCGGCTGCCGGAGCCGCCGGCGAGGATCAAGGCATAGGTATTTTCAGGAACGGGCATGACGAATGGGAGAATCGCTCATTTCCGCAGCTTGGGAAAGCGGGAATCAGCAACATTTTCTTTTCCAGAGTTGTCCTCAGGTCCGGATGTTGCTAATATCACCGCATGTCACACGAGCATTCCGCATTGACCCCCTCATGGATTGAAACCAGCGCTCTCATAGCTCCCGGGCTTCTGGGTGCGGCGGCAGGCCTCCTGTTAGGCGATTTGATGCACCGTAGCGCGCGCCGCGGTATAGGCATCGGCCTGGGCGCGCTCGGGGTGGCCTTGTTGTTGCCCTTTGTCGTCGACGGGGTGGCAGGTC
>JAPLUJ010000400.1 GCA_026397695.1 Verrucomicrobiota bacterium
GAAGATACCATCAAGACCTATGGGCCGCAGTATCCCGATGGCCCGAAGTATCTCGACAGGCTGTCCAAGCTGGAGGCGGAGCAATCAGCCGCCGCAAAGGCAGGGACCAACGAGTTGGAGAAAGTCGAGATCGCGCTGCAGTCTTTGCGGAGCGAGGCCATGTTTGCCCATCCTGAGTTGAACTTCGACAAGCTGTTGTTCCTGAAAACGGGAAAGGGGGGGTACGGCCATACCTACGGTGATCAGTTCGCCAGCGGCACGAAGGGCAATCTTTGTGTGCTTTCACCGGTGCGGCCGGGCGGCAAGGTCACTGAGTTGGCGCCCGAACTTGCCGGCGGGCGGTTTGACCGGTTCGACTTGTCATTCGACGCGAAGAAGGTGGTGTTTGGCTATAAGAAGCCGGACGACAGATATCGCATCTGCGAAGTCGGACTCGATCCGGAGACCGGGAAGATGGTGCCGGGGAGCCTGCGCCGGCTCACCTCCTCCGAAAGCGACTCGGCTGTGCATGCTATCGCCGAGAACACGAAACAATACAACGTGCGCGGCTACGACGACATGGACCCGATCTATCTGCCGGACGGCAGGTTCATGTTTGTTTCGACCCGTTGCGCGCAATCGGTCTTTTGTGCCCCCGGGACCGTTACGACGCTGTACAGTATGGACGCTGACGGCAAGAACATGCGCCGGATATCCCAAGGGCCCATCAACGAAACCGCCCCTTCCGTGATGAACGACGGCCGGGTCATCTATACACGATGGGAGTATGTGGACAAGGGCCTGGGTAACGGGCAGGCTCTGTGGGCTATCCACCCGGACGGCAGCGGCTCGGACCACGTCTTCAAGAACAACACGGTCTGGCCGGCGGGCATGAGTTGTGCTCGCAGCATTCCGGGCAGTCCTCTGGTAATCGCCATAGGCGGATCGCATCACTTCACGGCGACTGGCGCGGTAATCCTCGTTGACAACCGCCGTACCCGCATCGGCGAGGAACCGATGACCTGCATCACCCCCGAGATAGGTTATGGGTGCATGGATCACGCTCCTGTCAAGCCGTTTCCGCTGCGCCCTCGCGTCAAACCCGTGCTTGTCGCCGCTCTGACTCCGTCAGGCGATGCGAAAAAGAAACCGGGCACACTGTTTGTCCAGGATGTCTATCAAGGCACGACGGGAATCGAGCGGGGACGGGTGAAGTACCTCCGGGTGATGGGAGTGCTGCCCTGGCCCTGGAATGAAGAAGGGATGGGATGGGTCGGACCTGATGTCCACCGGAAACGAGTTTACGGCATCGCCAAGGTCCATGAAGACGGCTCGGCCCATTTCGAGGTGCCGGCCGAGGAAAACGTGTTCTTCCAGGCGCTCGACGAGAACTACATGATGCTGCAGCACATGCCCACGTTCCTCAACATGATGCCGGGAGAACAACGCTCGTGTATCGGGTGCCACGAACCACGCAGGACAGCGCCGACTGTGGTCGCGGCTCGCCCGAAGGCGCTGGACTATCCCCCGCAGCCGCTCGCCCCTCTGCCGGGAGATACAGGACCGCGTGCCATTCATTACCTGACGGACGTTCAACCGGTGTTGGACAAACGCTGCCTGTCATGCCACAGCGGCGACAAAGCCGCGGCGGGACTGGTCCTTACAGGCGAGCCGACCGAATCCCGCAACGTGTCCTACGAGAACCTTTTTGGCAAGGGGCTGGTCAGCTACATGGACTCCTCCTATGGCCGCGCCCATTACCGGCCTGAGCCGCCGCTGACATGGGGATCACACCGCAGCAAACTCGTCGCAAGGATCCGCAAGGATCCGTGCGCGGCGGGCATCACCGAGGCGGAGTTTGTCAGGATTACAACCTGGAATGACGCCAATGTTCCCTTCTACGGCACGTATGGAGGAAAGAAGGATCTCAAGGATAAGAACGAACCGGATTTCCGCCCGCCCCCCGCGCCGGTGGTACTAGCGAAATAGAGCAACCCCATCCGCGAGCTGGCCAAGAACGGCCTGTGGTCGCTCTTTGAGGCCTTCCTCAACAACGTGCTCGATTACGACGAGTTCTACCACACCAAGCCGCTCGACCAGGTCTTCGCCCGCATGCGCGATGAGCTGGCGGAGGACGGGGCGGTCATGTTCCGGCCCCAGGAGCACGACACGCTGCGCTACGTCCGGAACCCCGGCCCCGAGTTGCGCCCCAACACCATGACCCTGGGACGCCGGAAACATGCGCGTCACCAACAACGAAGCCGCCAATCAGTAT
>JAPLUJ010000200.1:0-7348 GCA_026397695.1 Verrucomicrobiota bacterium
CCTCGAGATGGCGGGCGAGGCGGACCAGCGCCATTTCAAGCGCCTGGTGGCCGTCATACCACGATTTTTTCGGGGCGGGGCCGATGTTGCGGACCCAGCAATCGGCGAGGCGGATGGCGGCATCGAGCATGCGCCGGTCCTTGCCGCCGGTCATCAAATGGTGGGCCATGGCCAATTCCATGAAATACCCTGCCTGATAGCCCTCGTGATCATGGACATTGCTCCAGCGGGACCGGCCTTGGATGATATATTGGGTATGCAAATAACCATCGGGTGCCTGGCCGCCGATGATGATAGGAACCCACTCGTCGAGGGTTTTGCGCAGGTCTTTCTGTGAGGCGATGATCTCCTGGTCGCCCTGTGGGTCCACCATTTGGGCGAGGCACATCGATTCGACGATGTTATAGAACCAGCCGTCGGAGAACACCGGACCGATATGCTTGGCGTCGGGTTTACCGGCGAGTTTGCGTGCGGCCTGGACGAAATTCTCGATGCTGCCCTCGCGGGTTTTCGGGTCGCTCATCTTGGCGACGCAATGCGGGATCCAATTGACGATCAGGTTCTTGATGCGCTGGTTCCAGAACGGGCTGTTGACCTGATAGGGAGTGGTCCACACCGGAGCGAGGGGCGTGGCGGGCGGCGCATTGACCACGGTGACCTGCACGCTGGCGGCACCTTTGAGCGCACCGTCATCGGCGCTGAGTTGCAGGACATAGTCGCCTGCGGAGGAAAACCTGGCGTCGGTGGTGGTTGCCATGGGTTTGCCGAAGGTGACATCTCCCGGACCTGATAGTTTCGACCATTGGAGGGCGAGTTCTTGCTTGGGCTTGCCGTCGTCCTTGACCGCGCCATCGAGATAAGTCGCGCCCGGCAGAACCACCGTGCGGTCGATGCCCGCTGCCACTGCCGGAGCAAAGTTCGGCGAGTTGCCCGAGTCATACGCGCGCCATTCGCTGATGCCGGTGGAGTTTTGCCCGTCGGCATCAATTTCTAACCGAAGTTTGGAGGTTTTGAGTTCGGGGAACTCGGTGCGGTTGAAGCGGTTGCCCTCGACGCCCAGGCCTTTGGCCCCGGGAATATCGGTGAATTGGCTGCCGTCCCAATACTTCAAGCGGCATGCCTTTGGCAGGCGGATGCCGCCGCCGTCGCTGAACCAATAGACATCGGTGGCGCCCAACGAGATCGCTTGCGGCCATTCGTATTGGACCCACTGGGTGCCGTGTTGCGGCCAGTTGCCGTAGGCGCCGTGGCTCTTGTCGCCGGAGTTGCGGGGAGTGGCTCCGTCGTTGATCGCGGCGAGTTTTTCATGGCCCGAGACGAAGGAGGTCGAGGTGGCGGCGACCAGTGCGAGGTTGGCACCGGCAGGTTTGGATGGGGCCACCGGAGCTGCGGCAGCTGGGAGCACGAGGAAGGTCGCAACGAACAACGGGAAGGGAATCAAGCGCATGGTGGTTTTCATTCGGGGTGAGTGGGATCACTAAACGGGCGAAACATGGGTCATTCTTTCACCAGTTGGCACGAGCTTGCAGATCGGCGATCTTTTTGGGAACGAGCGGTCCCGGGTCGTGATCGCTGCTGCTGACGAGGCCTTGCCGCGGTACGAAAACTTGCAGTGGACAAACAGCCCGCGTGTGGTATTTTCCCCGAGTCGTCATTGATCATGAAATTCCTGTTCCATCTGGCCACGGCTGGCATGATTGTCGCGAGCGTCACGCTGTGCTCGTGTGCCGGTCTCCGCAATCAGGGGGGAAATCCGCATGCCCACGCCAAAAAACACCCGGCGGCGGCGACCAAAAAAACCCCGGCGGTGCCGGCCAAGAAAACCCCTGCGGTGCCGGCCAAGAAAACTCCGGCGGTGCCGGCCAAGAAACAACCGGGTGCCCCAGCCTCGAAACTCCCGGCACCCCAGGCGGCGCAAACCACCAAGCATGCCAAATTCCCCTTTTTCTCGCTCCCCAGTTTGCTCCCCGGTCCGCGCGTCCAAGTCGTGAAGGTCCGCGAGAAGGATTTGAAAGATCTGCCCAGCGGTCATGAACGCGCGCTGGCCTTTGAGAACCAGCGCAAACGTGGATTCTGGTTCTTCGGTGGACCAGTCGATTTCAAGGAACCCACCCTGCCCGAGCCGGGCAGCGTCATGGACGGCAGTTTGCTCCCGCCTCGAATCCCGTGACCCGGCGGCGATCTAACATACACATTCCCGGCTTGATCCCCGGCGGTGGATGGGAATCATCCCGCGTATGTCCAAACTGTTCCGCGCCCGAGTTGCCGCCATGACGTTCATTGCGGGGTTGGGTAGCGCTTGCAGCGCGGTTCCCCCGCTCAAGCCGTCCCCCGGTGGGGATGCCTACCCGCAACCCGCCATCCGCGAGCCAGCGCCCGTCGCGGTGGCGGCCATCCCACCCACCGCACCGCCCAAAATCATCGGCGAAAGCGCTATCGTGGTGGATGTCGTCAGCGGACGCGTCCTGTATGCGAAAAACGCGGACCTGCCGCGTGAGGTGGCCAGCACCCAGAAAATCATCACCGCCCTGTGCATCCTCGATGCAGGCAACATCGACAAACCAGTCATCATCCAGGCGAACGACGGTGCCTGCGAACCGACCAAGCTCAACCTCAAACCCGGCGAGGTCTATAGCCGCCGCGAATTGCTTAAAGTGCTGATGGTGAAAAGCGCCAACGATGTGGCCCGCGCGCTGGCCCGTGACGTCGGCGGAAATCAGGAATCCTTCACCGATCTCATGAACCGCAAAAGCGCATCCCTCGGCATGCGCAACTCGAATTTTCTCACTCCTAACGGATTGCCGGTGGCCGGACAATTTTCCACGGCGCGTGACATGGCCATTGCCGCGCGCGCCGCCTACCGCAGTCCGCTGTTGCGATCCTACGCCGCCACCAAGGTATTCACCTTCCGCTTCAACGACGGTCGTGCCCGCGAGATTGAAAACACCAACAAACTGCTCAAGACGGTCCCGTACTGTGATGGTTTTAAAACCGGCACCGCCAACGCAGCGGGACGCTGCCTGGTTGCCAGTGGCTCGCTCAACGGACGCGCCGTGATCGTCGTGGTCCTGAAATCCAACTCACCTAACATCTGGACGGATTCCACCAAACTGCTCCGCTGGGCGCTCGAACGTCCGGCGGCCAGGGCCTGACCCCCCCAGACCATGCCCAGTCCCTCAGAGGAACTCCGGAAACTCCAGGCGGATGGATTGTTGCGCGGCTTGGTTCCGTTAGAATCACCCGCCGGGCCGCAGGTGACGCGCGGCGGCCGCCCGCTGTGGAACTTCGCCTCCAACGACTATCTCGGGCTGGCATGCCACCCGGAGATCGAGGCCGCGTTGATTGAGGGCGTGCGGAGGTTTGGTGCCGGGGCCGCCGCCTCCCGCTTGGTTTGCGGCACTCTAGTACCCCACATGCTGCTGGAAGAGGCGCTCGCGCAGGCCAAGCTAACAGAAGCGGCGCTCGTCTTCTCATCGGGCTTCGCCACCGCGCTGGGCGTGATTCCCGCCGTCGTCGGCAAGACGGATTTCATCCTGCTGGACAAACTTTCCCATGCTTGTCTCGTCGATGCCGCCCGCCTGTCCGGAGCGACGTTGCGCGTCTTCCCGCACAACGATCTGGACAAACTGCAACATCTGCTCGCCAGCATTCGCGCCAAGGCCCCGGCCGCGCGCGTCCTCGTCGTCACCGAAGCGGTTTTCAGCATGGACGGCGACCTCTGCCCGCTGCGCGAAATCGTCGGGTTGGTCGAAGCCCACGCCGCGTTGTTATTGTTAGACGAGGCCCATGGTTTCGGGGTGCTGGGGGAATCCGGCATGGGTTTGGCCGAGCGTGAACATCTCCAACAGCGGGTGACCTTCCAAATGGGCACCTTGAGCAAGGCCGCCGGGCTTTCCGGCGGCTATCTCGCCGCGTCCCGCGAGTGGATCGACCTGCTCGTCAACCGGGCGCGCCCGTTCATCTATTCCACCGCCCCGCCGCCGGCCCTCGCACACGCGGCCCTCGCAGCCCTCCGCATCATCCGCTCGGCGGATGGCCGTGCGCTGCGGATTCTGCTGGAAAATAACATCTCGCGGATCGTCGCGTCCGCCACCCCGATCATTCCTATCATCCTCGGATCTAACGAAGCCGCCGTGGCGGCCTCCACAGCACTCGCCGCCGCCGGTTACTTGGTGCCCGCCATCCGTTTTCCCACGGTGCCCCGCGGCAGCGCCCGCCTGCGTGTCAGTCTATCCGCCGCGCACCCGCCCGAGGCCGTCGCGGCGCTGGCAACCGCGCTCCAAGGCATTGTCTTAGGGAAAAAAACACAAGCGCAGATGGATGAACCCACAGGTCCTCGGCCTTAACGAGTTTCGTCTGGTTTTCATCGAAGTTGAGTAATTGGTTCAATTGCAAGTGCTTGGCGGTCGCCACCTGCAGGATTTCTAGTCCGGCTTGTTCGCTGTTCCCGGCTCGATCTTCACCACGGCGCGGCGATAGGCCCACAGTTGCGGCGTGCCGGTGTCATGCACCTCGAAAATGACGTGGAGCGTTTCAGTCTGCTGGACCTTCGGCGCGAGAAGGCTCGTCGTCAGCCCTTGATCCGCGCTAAGAGCCACGCCTGCGGGCAAGCGATGCGTCTTCCAGTTCATGATGGTTCCGGCTTCCGGATAGATCCACCAGCGCGGCGCGAGTTCGTTGCCATCCGGATCGCTGGTGCCTTCGGCGGAGAGGCGCACGATCTCACCCGACCGGGCGTTGACATGGATGACACTCTTGGTCTTGTCACCATTGAGCACCGCGACGGGATTGTGGTTGGCCTTTTTGAAATCGTCTGTCGCGCACCAGTCCATGCGCGCGGCGAAGTCGTTTTGATAGTGCTCGCGCCAGCGCCAGATGGTGGCGTAAACGCTGGTTTCGGTTCTGCCATTGTCATCGGAAGTGACGGTGTCGCGGGAATCGCGGTTCTCGGTCCAGAGTTTCCGTTTTTCGCTCAACGGTTGGTATTCCCTGTAGCGACCGCCCCAGCCGCCGTAGTCGGGACGCACATCCCAGCCGAGGCCATTGTTGATGAGGCCAAGGAACGAGGGTGTATCGCCTTCCATGATATACTTAGCGTAAGGATAGAGCTCGCCGAGCGCTCCGTGGTTGGTGCGGATGTGCTCCAGCAGCCATGGGTTATCAACCATCTCGAACCGGTGCCGAATGCCGGTCTGGTAGAACTTGTCGCCGCTAATGCCGGTCCAGGTGGCCAGCCAGTAATCGCCGCCCCCCACATTGGACGGAGAGGCGATATAGAAGAGCTGTGGAAACTCCGGGCGAATCCAATGCGCGGCGTCGTCCTGATCAGAGATAGTGTAAACCCGCAGTTTGCCGACGAACGTGTCCACCGCCGCCTGATCGCGCGTTGCTTGCACATCCCAGAGCGCCTGGGCCAGCGTGTTCACGCCGCCCCATACTGTCACCCACACCGGGCGCGCGTCCGCCTGATCCACCACTTCGATGATCCGCTGCGAGCCTGCGGTGCTCTTGCCCACGCCCACCGCCGCCATGCCGTATTCCGTCTGTCCGGTGCGGCAAACGGCATGGAGATGCCCGGCGGTCGGATAGCCCGGCGCGTGCCTGCTCAGATTCGGCAACACCCGGGCATAGGCATCGATGTCGCGGTGCAGGATGTCTTCGCGGGGATTCTTTTTCAAATGCGTCGAGGTCGAGGCGATCAGGCCTTCGACCTCGAATTCATTCGCGTACACGAGGAAGCGCACTAGCGATTCCTCATCGTCGGGCTCATTGGAAAGGTCGGTGAGCACAATGATGCGCGGCTTGGGCGTCGCCGTGGCGCAGGCGGTGGTGCAACTCCAGGCAACGAGCAGCGTGAGACAGCAGAGGGCAACCGGGTGAATCATCATCATCATCATCCATCACTTTCCGTGGAATTAAAACGTAGCTGTCATTGGTTGATTACTTTTGACCGGAAAGCTGGAACAGATAATGGCCTGAGCCGACGTCGAAGGTTACGTAATCCCCGGTTTCACCGCCACCGGTGATCCCCAACACTTTACCAACATGCGAACCATCCTTCCACACGGTATTTCCGCTCTCGGTAATGGTGACGTTTTTTAACTGTATCTTTGGAATACTCACCTTGCCCATACTGTTTGCAGGCAGGGTTACTTGCATATCGAGCGAGCCACCGGCTATCTTCCAATCGACTGCAATCAGTCCCCTGACGGTCTTCAGTGATGCTTTGGCGTATGTCAAATCACCGACTATGCATGGCTTGATCCTGATCTGTTTGAAGCCGGCCTCGCCCAGCCCGATACCGGCCAGGTCTTTATAGAAAAACTTCTCCGTACTGCCGAACATTTTCATATTGTGACTGACAGGATATGGCTTTTGACTGTCCACCTCGAAACTCTCCCACACCGTGGTGGCTCCTTTGGAAATTGTAAAACCCCAGCTTGGATAAGTGGTTTTAGTGGCAATTCGATACATGACATCAGCCCTGCCTGATTCTCCAAGAACCTGTTCCAGGGAAGAGGTGCCTAAAATGCCCGTTGAAAGATGCCCATCGTTTTTCAGCATGATGTCGTCAACCAGGTTTTTCAGCACGGCTGCCTGCTTTTCTTGTGGAACCAACCCGAGATGAAGCGACATCGCGTTTGCAGTCTGGCTGCCGGTAGCATACTGATGCGTATCCTGGTTGAGGAATTTCCCGTTGTAGGCCTTCCTGATATTGTCGGCAAGCGCGGCGTAACGATGATAATCCGCGGTCTTGCCGAGAATCCTGGCTGCCTGCGCAAGAATCCAGACATCAAAATAATAAAATCCGGTTGAGGTGATCGCAACCGGCGTGCGCTGTGGTCGAAAATTACTATAACCTGCCGCACGATCCGGCTCCATATGGTCGCCGAGGCCTTTGGCAATAATATGATTATCCGCTTGAGCGCCCAGGAATTCCACCAATTTGGCGATTCCTTCATAATGGTCTGCCAATACCCGCTCGTCACCGTAATACTGATACAAATACCAGGCGACAAGCGGGTAAGTGCTTTTCCAGCAGGGCCACATTTGATACATTTTCCGCCAGTGCAACGGGCTGACAACCGGAATATCTCCATCGGGTTTCTGGGAATCCTTTATATCATCAAGCCATTTGGTCCAAAACAATACCGTGTTGTAATTATACAGGTAATCTTCCAACACAAAACCTGTATCACCCATCCAGGCAAGACGCTCGTTCCGCTCGGCTGCATCTTGTGGTATGCCTTGAAGGCTGCTCATGAAGGTCCAGCAGACATTGCTGTGAATCTGATTCAGCAAGGCATTGGAACACTCGAAACTGCCGCTAGTCTCGACCGCATTATAC
>JAPLUJ010000200.1:7386-9888 GCA_026397695.1 Verrucomicrobiota bacterium
GAAATCCGTGAAGCGTGAATCGCGGCTCCCAATCCTCAATGCCTTCTCCTTTTAGAATGTAAGTATCAGTCTGTCCGGCTTGACGGAGGTTTCTTATGTCGAGACGCCCGTCATCATGCAGTATCCCCGCATGTCTGATAGTTACTTTGGTCCCTCTAGGTCCCTCCACTCGGAGTCGTGTCCAGCCGGAAAAATGCTGGCCGAAGTCGTAGATGTACACACCTTCGGCTGGCCGTGTGATCTTGACAGGCTTCATGGTCCTCATCACCTTGACGGGGGGCATTATCTGCGCAACCATTCTGCCGCCGGGTATCTTCACGCCCACGGCATTATCCCATTTGGAATCGTCATGACCCGGACTATCCCAGCCGGTCTTTGCCAGCCGCGCATCGTAAGCTTCCCCGAGGCATATTTCGTTAGCTGTAATCGGGCCATCGGAAACCTTCCATTTGTCATCAGTGACAATGCTCTCCACTCTGCCGTCGGTGTATTCCACGTTCATTTGCAGACGCAGAATCGGCCTGGTGCCAAAAGACTGCCTGCCTGTCACGTCTTTTCCCAGCACGGCTTCATCATTGCTGTACCAGCCGTTTCCCAGCATGACGCCTATGGTGTTTTTACCTTTACGCAGAAAATCCGTCACATCGTGGGTTACATATAAAATCCGGGAACCCAGCTCGAAAGGCTGGTCATTATGATAGTAGGTCGTCGCCGGATCCAGAACATGGTCGCCGACCTTGTTGCCGTTAATATGGAGTTCGTTCCAGCCAAGGCCTGAAATGTATACCCTGGCACGCTTCATCTCGCCTGAGATGCCGAACTCCCGGCGAAAAAGTGGAGCGGAAACATGCCGACCTTCCACCAGCATTTCTCGCAGCTTGCCAGTGCCTTGCCCTGATAAGCCACATTGACCGACTGGTCGGAATCCACCTTGCCACTGTCCCACTTGTCTCCCTTGTCGTTCTTGAGCAGCTCCGGCGAACTAGCCACGAGAATTTGATATGCCGTCTGCATCACGCCGCGCGGTATGTCTGATGTCATTGTGGCTTTGGTGGACGGAGTGGTCTCTGTGCTCTCTCCACTGTTGCTTTGTGGCGCCGTGCCTTTGCCGCTCTGTACCTGGATCTCCCAGGAAAACCGCGGTTTCACGGTGTCTATGCCCAGCGGGTTCACCAGATACTCGCAGCGCGGATTGCCAACTGTTGCCGCATGCGGCACGGCCAGCGTGGCGAGAAACAGCACGGCCGTGAAAAGCGATTTATGTTTGTTCATTCTGATCTCCTATTGTTGTTAGAAACGGGTAATTGCATATGCGGTGAAAGCCGATGCGCGCGCCGGTGGCCGGATCCTGGTCTTTATACACAAATTCCGGGGAACGATTCCTCATGTGGGATGCCGAAAACCGTGGGTTGAAACCCACGGCTACCATCATGCGGTCGCTCCGCGACCAAGATGGTGATCGGAGATCCAAAAAATATGTATAAAGACCTGGGCCGGAGCGCCGGGCGTAATCATGCGGGGAAATCGGGGATTTTGTCAGCATCATGGGAAAACGCCTCAAACACGAAAATACCCATCCACCTTGTCTTGCCAAGGAATTTAGTTGGGAATGCAGCGACGGACTGAGGAAAACGGCACAAGGAATCGGCGGTGCCTCGTTTCCGAAGCACCGCCGCTGCATGACAATCCTAATGATGAAGAGGGTGGCTTAGAAGCTGACGGACAGCGTGGCGCCAAAGTAGAACTCCGTGTCCTGATCGCGGCCATTGAGCCATTGGCTGTAGTCATCCACGCCATCAAGCGGGAAGTTTACCGCGATGTAGGGGGTGAGGGTGACGTTGGACTTCAGCGTGATCGGCGCTTTCAGGTAGATGGCCGCGTGGTTGAGGTCGCTGCTCGAAGGAGCGAACTGCGTGCTGTTACGGTCCACGTAGGAGATGACCGCGCCTGGCAGGAGGGCGAACATGTCGTTGATCTTGAAGAGGTAGTTCACGCCGAGTTCGGCGTAGAACGCCTCGGACTCAGTCTCATAGAACACGCCCATGTTGATGGTGGTGTTGGCACAAGGCGTCCAGACGGCCTCGAGGCCCGGCTCGTACTGGGCATCGTAGTTGGTGCCGCTGAAGGTCGGGTAGTAGTAGTACTTGAAGCTCGGTCCGATGGACCACTGATCGTTGATTTTGTACAGGAGCTTGGTGTAGAGATCGAGTTCCTCGTAGTTGGTGTCGCTATTTGCGGATGAGCCATACCAGGCGTTCATGTTCCACGTCCAGCGGTCGTTGATCCGGTAATTCAGGTCGATGGAGCCGGCGACGAGATCCCGCGCACGGCCATCACTGCCGGTGCCATAGACTTCCACGCCGCGGTAGATGTAATCCGAGTCGTAGCCGAGCGTTACGCTGCCAGACCAGCGGGATTCCGGAGCGGGAGCGGGAGCGGGAGTTACGCCGGCCTGAGCCGTGAGGGCACTGCACGCTATCAGGACTGTCAGGCTTTTGATGA
>JAPLUJ010000238.1 GCA_026397695.1 Verrucomicrobiota bacterium
TAAGAAAAGCAATATCCGGGAAAGCAAAAAGCAGAAATACAAAATGCGCGCCAGCGCGAAACTGAAATTTCAGCTTTCAACTTTCAGCTTTCCACTTTTCTTCCGCTGTCCGCAGTCCTCCTGCGCTGTCGATTTTACGCCATAACTTTTGGGCCGAAATGCAATTCACCCAATACTTTCTCCACACTCGCAACAGACCGGACAGGGCGATCATTCAAGAAGAATGGATAAGGTCGGTCCTCGAACATCCTGAAAAGACCCAGGTGCAATCAGACGGACGACTCCGGTTCTGGGGCAGGATTAAAGAGATGGACAACCGCACCCTGAGGGTTATTGTCCTTGAGGATGGAACAACCGTACACAATGCGTTTTTCGACAGAAATACCAAGCTATGAAAATCAAATATTTTCCCGATACCGATACGGCCTTGATTGAATTCGGTGCTAACACCGTGGCAGAAACCAAGGAAATCAGCGAAGACATCTATATCGATTTGGACACTGACGGACGCTTGGTCAGCATGACCATAGAGCACGCCAAAACAGCCGCACAGATCAAGGAGTTGACCTTTCAGGAAATCATCGGCACCACGGCTGCATAGCCAGAGGCAAATCGGGAAAGCAGAACGCGGCAACAGCGATAGCGACTACCAAAAAATCCGGCGACGCCGCAAACTGGCATAGCCGAAGGCAAAGCAGAAATACCAAATGCACGCCAACGCGAAGCTGTTATTTCAGCTTTTATTCCCTCCAGATGCACATTGATCTTCACAGCCGTGCGACCTGCCCGGAGCGCTTCTTCAAACGCATCCAACCCGATCTCCTGCATGTCGCGTGATCCGGCACTTCGCCTTGAGGACATCCTTGAGGCCGCCTTTGCCGTCGAAGGATATATTCTGGGCTTCGACTTTGATTCCTTTGTGGCAGACCGCCGCACGGTTGATGCCGTGACGCGAAACCCCGAGATCATTGGAGAGGGCCGTGAAACACCTTCCCGCCGATCTCACCGACCCATTCCCGGAAATCCCATGGCGTGCCATCGCCGGCTTTCGAGACATCCTCGCCCACAGCTACTTTCGAACCGAGGATTCCATCATTTGGGATGCGGCGACCATCCACAATCCGACCCTCACCAGCGTCTGACCTCTGTCTCCCGACCCCCGACCTCCGACCTCCGACCCCGGTCCTCTGTCTGCCGTCATCTATCATCTGTCTGCTATCTCCTGACCTCAGGTCTCTGACTTCTCTCTCCCTTCATGTCCATCCGCATCACCGCGCTAACTCTTATCGTTCTGTTCCTGGCGGGATACGCGTGGAAAAACTGGTTCAATGCGCTGCTGGGCGGGATTGTGCTCTTTGCCTTCCTCGAGCATCCCGACATGCCGCGTTCCATCGCGGGCATTCCAGGCTTGAATCTGTGGAACCTCCTGTTTCTCAGCATCGGTCTTGCTTGGCTCAATCAGCGGGCGGAGGAGGGAAACGAGTGGGACTTGCCCGCTAGGGTGAAACCTGCAATGTTGCTTTATTTTGCGGTGCTGTCAGTTGCCTTTGTCAGGGCCTACGTCGATCCCAGCTCCTACTACGAGGGAACGCACCTTGATCTACTGATCAACTACTTGGTGAATCCGTTGAAATACGTGTTGCCCGCGATGATGTTATACGACGGCTGTCGAACCCGTGAGCGGGTATTCACCGCGCTCGCCGCGATCCTTGTGGTTTATTTCATCCTGGCGCTGCTCTCGATCAAATCGATGGGCTTGCATTTCGACCTTTCATCCGGCGATGAATTGAGTTCACGTGCAGCACGACGGCTCAGGAAGGACGTGGGTTACCATCGGGTGGATTTGTCGATGATGCTCTCCGGTGCCAGTTGGGCGGTGATCGCCTTCTCCGCGTATTTCAAGCGCTGGGCGGTCAAGTTGATGCTGTGGGGTTCCTCTGCGGTGATTCTGCTGGGACAGGCGGTGACGGGCGGACGGATGGGCTACGCCACTTGGGGGCTGATTGGACTCACCTTGTGTGTGGTCAGGTGGCGGAAACTTTTGCCGCTGATCCCCTTGGCGGTGGCAGCCGTTGTGATCTTTGTTCCGGCGGTCCGGGAGCGGATGTTGCAGGGCTTCGGCAAGACCGAAGGCAGCTACGTCAGCAACACCGATAGCAGCTCTATCACTTCCGGCCGGACCCAGGTCTGGCCCTATGTGATTGAGGAAATAGGCAAGTCTCCGGTGATCGGCTATGGTCGAAATGCCATGCAGCGGATCGGTCTTACAAGCTGGCTTCTCGATAACCTAGGCGAAGAGTTTGCTCACCCGCACAATGCGTATCTTGAATACCTGCTGGATAATGGAATCCTTGGGTTTCTTTGTGGCATGCCGATCTTCGCAATACTGCTCCGCCGAAATTTCCAGTTGTTCCGGGACCGGGATGATCTTCTCTACGAAGTCGCGGGCGGTGCATCCTTGGCGCTTTTGCTGGCCTTGTTGATCGCCGGATTTGGAGCCCAAACCCTGTATCCACGTGCAGGAGTGGTTCCGATGTGGGCGGCACTGGCCGTCGCACTCCGAGTCTGGGTCCAGCGGGAGAATGCCATCGACGGGGGACCGGTTTTCCCGGAGGATGGCTCTTATGATAGAGATGAGGATTGGGCTATTGCTGATGAGAATTGGCAACCGGAACGGATGCGCCGCCAAGGATAAAGCCAAGGGATTTCCGACTTTTCCCCTAACACCCCATTACCCATGAAATCCGTTTTGATTACCGGCGGTGCCGGCTTTATCGGCAGCCACCTTGTTGAAATGCTGGTCCGCGAGGGTTACCGCGTCCGCGCTTTCGTCCATTATAACTCCCAAGGCAAATGGCACCATCTGGAACATGTTGCCGATGAAATCCGTGCAGCGATCGAAATTCTACCCGGGGACATCGCCGACGCGGGATCCGTCTCCAAAGCGGTGGCCGGCTGCGACTGGGTTTTCCACCTCGCGGCGCTGATCGGGATTCCCTACTCCTACGTCGCGCCCTCATCGTATGTGCAGACCAACGTCATCGGCACGCTGAACGTGCTCGATGCCTGCCGTCAGCATGGAGTGGAACGCATGCTGCACACCTCAACCAGCGAGACCTATGGTTCGGCCCAGTATGTGCCGATCGACGAGAATCACCCGCTGGTCGGACAGTCGCCGTATTCAGCAACCAAGATCGGGGCGGACAAGCTGGTTGAAAGCTATTGGCTGAGCTTCAAGATGCCGACGACCATCGTGCGTCCTTTCAATACCTATGGTCCGCGCCAGAGTCAGCGCGCGATCATTCCGACGATCATGACCCAGGCCATTGCGGGAAATGAGCTTAAGCTGGGGAATTTGGATCCGGTGCGGGATCTTACTTTTGTCACCGACACCGCTGCCGGTTTTCTGGCGGCGGCACGTTCCGCACGGACCATCGGCCAAACTGTTAATCTCGGCGTGGGATCCGGGGTCTCGATCCGCGAGTTGGTCGACCGGATCGGCCGGCTCGCCGGTCGTGACTTCAAAGTCGAGCAACAGGACCAGCGAATCCGCCCCGAGGGCAGTGAAGTCCAGCGCCTGATCAGCGATAACCGCCGCGCCAAGAAGTTGATGGACTGGGAACCGAAAGTCGGCCTCGACGAGGGACTGCGCGCGACCTTCGAGCACATCAAAAACCATCCCCATGACTACATCAACCGCGGTTACATAGTATAGATGTGTCTGAAGGTCTGAAAGTCTGAAAGTCGATGAAGACGAGCCACAGGCTTTGGACTGCGGCGGATCCCGCCGCTTTCAGAGACTGAGGAGACAATTCCAGGAGCGACTGAACTGCTCATTCCTTCTCACAAAGCGGTGATGCGCCGCAGGCTTTCACCGCACTCCACGCCCTCCGACTTTCGACTTTTAGCCCTTCGGAATCCACTTCAGCATGCGATTGACCGGCGAATGCCCCCACGCAAAGCGCTCCCCATTCTCGACTTTCGACTTTTAGACTTTCGACTTTTCGACTCATGAACAACGACGACCTTCGCAACGTCCGTGCGGTGATCCTTGCCGGTGGCAAGGGAACGCGGCTGCGTCCTCTAACAGCAGTTTTCCCGAAGCCCTTGGTGCCGTTGGGAAACCGGGCGATCATCGAGATTCTGCTGCAGCGTCTGGCGCAGACCGGATTCGTCGATGTGACCATCTCGACCGGCTACCTTGCCGAGTTGATCCGTGCGGTGTGCGGCGATGGCAGTCGCTTTGGGCTCAAGATCGACTACGTCGGAGAAGATGAGCCGTTGGGGACGGCGGGTCCGTTGTCATTGTTGCCTGATCTAACGGATCCGGCGATTGTGATGAATGGTGACTTGCTTACGACTCTGAACTTTGCCGAGATGATACGCTATCACTGGGAACAACAAGCGGATCTAACGGTCGGGGTCTTCCCGCGGGAAGTGAAGATCGATTTCGGGGTTGTGGACTCCGGGCCGGACGGGGAGTTTCAAGGCTTTCGCGAGAAGCCGACGTTCCACTTTGATGTCAGCATGGGGGTCAACGTGATTGGTGCGGGAGCACTCAAACATGTGATACCAGGCCAACGTCTCGACATGCCGGATCTGGTGCTCAAGGTCCATCAGACGGGCGGGAAAGTCGCCTGTTTCCGCCAAGCATGCCGCTGGCTTGACATCGGCCGCCTCGACGACTATGCTCTCGCCCAGGAAGAGTTTGAGCGGGACGAAAAGGCCTATCTCGAAACCGGGAAATAAGGCGGGCGCGGTCTCGCTGTGGCGGGCATGCCCCGGCTATTGACTAACTGAAATAATCAGTACCATGCCAGATAGCGGGGGAAACCCAACAACAGGAACCGTTTGGATTACAGGAGCAGCGGGTTTTTCCGCCCGTTATCTGGCGACCCTGCTGCGCCGGGAGCATCCCACATGGCACATGATCGGGCTTGACCGTAGTCCGGCGGATCGCGGTGATCTCGATGCTTATCATTCGATCGACATCACCGATTTCCAGCGGGTAAAGGAGTTGGCGCAAGCCGCGCCACCACGCTGGGTATTCCACTTGGCAGCTGCCATCCCGCCTGCCACCGAGGAGGCACTCTGGCACGTCAATGTGGGAGGAACCCGCGTCCTGATCGAGGCGGTTGCCGGTGGCGCAGCCGAGCGGGTTCGGGTGCTGGTGACCAGTTCTGCGGCGGTATATGGCGAATCCATGGTGCAGATCAACGAGGGTGCGCGTGCCTGTGGGATCAATACTTACGGCCGATCCAAGTGGGCTCAGGAGTTGGTGGCGCTTGCTGCGGGTCGCGAATTTGGCGTCGATGTCGTAATTGCCAGGACCTTCAACCTCATAGGACCTGGTTTGCCGGAGCGTCTGCTGGCGGGTGCCGTCTGCGCCCAGTGCATCCGTTCCGGAGCAAAGCGGATCCGCGTGGGTGACCTGTCTGCGTTCCGGGATTTCATCGATATTCGCGACGCTGTTGAAGCCTATTGCCGGATCGTCCAGCAAGGGCGGACACATGGGATCTACAATGTTTGCAGTGGCCGCGCAACCAGGGTGCGGACGATGGTTGGACAACTCATCAAACTTGCAGGCGGCGGGCTATCCGTCGAGGAGAGTGGATCACGGAGCAAGGGCCGCGAGGTCGCTCGCTCGTGGGGAGACAACTCGCAATTGAAGGCCCTTGGCTGGCAACCATCGTTCAGTCTGCGTCGCTCACTCAAGGATATGCTGGAACATTCCTCCAATCACTCATGAGTTCTCTCAAGGTCGGCATTATCGGGTTGAAATGCCACGATCAGCTCACCGCTGCGGAGATGCCCCGCTATCTCGGCGGAATCGAGACCCAACTGGCCACGCTGGCCAGGGGATTGGTCTCCCAAGGCTGTGAAGTCACAGTGATTACCTATGACCACGGACAGCCCGACGATGATAGATACGAAGGCGTTAGATTGCTCAAAAGTCATGCTCCGAATTCGGGACTCCGCTTGCTCAGGAACATTCATCCGCGAACGACTGGACTGTTAGGGGCGATGAGGCGGGCGGGTGCCGATGTTTACCTTCAGATGGGTGCGGGAATTGAGACCGGGCAAACCGCCCTCGGATGCCGGTTGCTCGGTCGTCCCTTTGTATTCTGTCTGGCGAGCGATGCCGATTTTGGAGCCCACCTCAATGCCGGTCCTTGGGGACTCGAAGGAAAGGCATATCGTTGTGGATTGAATCATGCGAACCAGATCATCGCCCAGACCGAAACGCAGCGGCAAGGGTTGCATGCCGCCACGGGGCGGAACTCAACGGTCATCCCCATGGCGGTGCTGCCGCCCTCGGGACAGTCGGTGGATGATACCAAACCGCATGTCCTGTGGGTCGGACGGATCACGCCGACCAAGCGACTGGATTGGCTGATCGAGGCGGCGCGGCGCTGCCCGGAAGCGGCTTTCGATATTGTCGGTACCCCTAACCAACAATCCGGACACGCCACGAGTTTGATGGACGAGGCGCGGTTCTTGCCCAATGTGCGGGTTCATGGACGCGCAGCCGCCTCCATCCTGGCAAATCTCTATGCGGATGCCACCTTGCTGGCCTGCACTTCCGTATTGGAAGGCTTCCCTACCACTTTCCTTGAAGCTTGGAGTATCGGCCTGCCGGTTGTCACCACCTTTGATCCTGACGGAGTCGTCGCCACCCACGGCCTCGGCGAAGTCGCCGGAGATCTGAACGATTTTGTCGCCAGACTCACCGGGTTGCTCGGTGACGCGTCCCGCCGCGCAATTTGCGCCACTGCCGCAAGGTCATATTATCAATCGAATCACAGCATCGCCGAGGTTTCCCGCCGTTTCCACCAGATGTTTGAAAGCGCGGCGAAGGGGAAGAGTCGGAAAGTCGAAAGTCTTAAAGTCTGAAAGTCCGAAAGTCGATGACGTTCAGCCCTTCGGAGTCTCCTTCAGCATTTCATTGATCAGCGAATGTCCTCGCGCAAAGCACTCCCCATTCGCGACCTTCGACCTTTGACTTTTAGACCTTCGACTCTTCAATATCTCGACCTTCGACCTTTGACATTTTGACTTCAGACTCTTCCTCTCCCATGCGAAAACTCATCTACATCATGGGCTGCGCCCACTGCGGCTCTACCCTGCTGACGCGGGTTCTCGCGCGGCACTCCCGGATTGCCACGGTTGGGGAGTTGAAGATGAGCGCGATTCCTGACTACCGGAATTACCAATGCGGCTGTGGCGCGGAACTGCTCGAGTGCTCATTCTGGAAGCAGGTGGCACATGCTTGCGCGGAGGAGGGAGTGGAATTGGATTTCGGCAATTTTGGAACCCACTATCGAACTAACGGGTGCTTGGCTGGCCGGATTGTCGGAGCCCAGGTGCGTGGTTCTGGTTTGGAGAGCTTGCGCAACGCCGCCTGCACTCTCTGGCCCCCGGCGGCGCGAGCCCTAGCCAGGATCAATCAGCGCAACAAAATCGTTATCGACAAAATCTGTGAGGTCTTGCGGAAGCCCGTGTTTCTGGACGACTCGAAGGATCCAACAAGGCTCATGCATCTCTACCGCAGCGGGCACTATGATATCAGGGCGATCTATCTGGTCCGGGACGGCCGGGCAATCATCGCATCGCACAAAAAACGCAATCCTGACATGCGTGCCAATATTCGGGTTTGGGAAATGAAGATCCGTGAATGCGAAAGGCTCAGGAAAGTGCTGCCGAATCTGCAGCTGATGGAGGTTCGATATGAGGATTTCTGCCGTGACCCGCGCCGGGGCCTGGCGGAGATTCTGACCTTTGCCGGTCTGGATGACCAGAGCGAGCGCTGCCTTGGCCCAAGCGGGCATGAGTCCCAGCATGTCATCGGTCACAATAGCCGCCTGCAAGCGGATAGTCCCATTGAACTTCGCACGGAATGGCCGGCGCTCCTTACGGCGCAGGATCTCGCGAGCTTTGAACGATGCGGCCGTGAACTCAATGCGCTCTATGGCTACGAGCCGGATGGAACCGCCACGGCTTCATAACCATGAAACTCATGATGCTCACCGCTTACCTGATCGCCTTGCATTTGCTCCTCGGACTGCTGCTCTGGAAATCCGATTTCCTTCCCAGGGTCATGGACAGGCTTGCAGGAAATACGCACTCCGAAGAACTTACCAAACATTTTCGCTACATGCGGGCGTATCACTCACGTTCCGCGGCAATCGTTCCCGAGGGCTCCGTTTTCTTCATAGGTGACAGTATCATCCAAGGGCTTTGCGTTGACGCGGTCATTCAGCCCGCAGTGAACTATGGCATCGGCGGGGACACAACCATGGGGGTGCTGGAGCGGATGGGCGATTATGCGTTCGGACGGGCCTCCGCAGTCGTGCTCAGCATCGGCGGCAACGACCTGAAATATCGTGATCCAGAAGCGGTGGTCGCCAACATGGAGAAGATCATCGCCCGCATCGATCCGCACATACCTGTGATTGTTTCTGCGGTCCCCTTGGCTGATGAAGACTTATGCGCATCTCTGCGCGATCTAAACGCCACGATCACAAGGCTGAACTCTTTGCTACAGCAGCTCACCGTCAACTCACCACGCCTGTCTTTTGTCGATCATTCCAATTTGACGCAGAACGGCCAATTGCGGCGCAATCTGCATATCGGCGACGGCATGCACCCGAATAACGAAGGCAACCGGATCCTCGCCGCCAACTTGCGAATGGCCATTCTCGATGTTCTTGGACAACAGAAGGCCCCGGCGCATGCGACCACCGCGCCTGCGACGAATTGATCCTGTCCCGAAAGGTTAAGGGAAACTGTGACCATCGCACGTTTCCCAACACTGCCGGATAATGACGGTGCCCCAATTTCTCAATGCTCCAAAAATCTAACGATCCATCAGGCCGTGCTGAACAAGACGGAAGCAGCGGCAAGGACTTGACCGGCCGCACGGGGCTGGTCAGGAGTGTCCTGTTCAGCTGGGGGAGCCAGTTCGTATTCATCGCCGCAGGATTCATCATGCCGCGGATGATCGATGACTTCCTGGGGCAGGAAGTCCTCGGCGTGTGGGATTTCTCATGGTCTTTGTTGGGCTATTTCTACTTCGTCCAGGCAGGGATCGCTTCTGCGGTGAACCGATACGTGGGCAAGTATTGGGCGACTCAGGACATCGTAGGCATCAATCGCATCGTCAGTTGTGCGACATTCGTGTTGTTTCTCGCCGGATTGATCGTGTTCGGTTTGGCACTCGGTTCCTCGGCCCTTCTCCCTTGGATTGCCGGTGGGAAACTTGGCGCAAACAATGTCATTCTGTTGCTCGGGGCGTCTCTATCCATACAAACGGCACTTGGTGCCTCGGTTGGAGTCATCACCGGATGCCACCGCTGGGAACTCCAGAACATGAATCAGGCGGCATGGCACATTGCCACCGTTGCCGGAATGGTTGTTGTGCTGCTCTTGGGCGGAGGGTTGCTGCAAATGGCTCTCGTCACCTTCATGGGTGACGTTCTCGGCCAGACCTCGCGGGTCATCATGGCTTTTCGCATCTGCCCGGGATTGCGCCTCCAAAAAAACTTGGTTGAGGCGCGAACCATCCGGGACTTGTATGCCTTCGGCGGCAAGACCCTTCTGCCCACGGTTTCCGATATGCTGGTGAACTCGACTACCAGCATGCTGATTGTGTCCTACCTCGGACCCGCCTCCCTTGCTTTGTTCACTCGTCCTCGCTCATTGATCCGGCATGCCGATACACTGGTTAGGCGGATGGCCATGACTTTAATTCCCACCGTCAGTTCGCTGGAGGCAGCGGGCGACGTCCAGGCCATTCGGAACTTGCTCATCAAGTCGGTCCGCTACACGCTTTACCTCGTCCTGCCCATTGTGCTGGTGTTGTCCTTTTTCGGCGGCCCCGTTCTCCAGTTATGGATGGGACCAGGCTACGGCAACGACCTCCTAATGGCCGTGTTGGCAATCGGCTTCCTGATTCCCATGGCACAAAGCCCCGTCCTCCATATTCTCGCAGGCCTCAATGCCCATGGACGGGCCGGTGCTGCGGAACTCATCGCCGGTATCGCTACGATGAGCTTGGTCATCGTCGCCCTTAAACCGCTGCAATCCGGAATCATGGGTGTAGCAATAGGCGTCACCCTCCCGATCACGTTGATGAGCGGGATCTATTACACCCGGCTCATTTGCAAGAGGGTTGATATGCCGGTCCGCCACTATCTTCCCTCGGTTGCCGTGGCTCCGGTGGTTCACCTATTACCGTTCCTCGTCCTTCTGGCGGGGGCCCGCTGGGTGTTCAGAAGTGCCCCTTTGCACGGATTGATGTGGAGCGCCATCCTCGGAGCACCACTGCTGGCGACCCTCTACTGGAAATTTGTGTTACCCGGCCGGATGAAGGGATGGATTCTTAAAAAACTGCGTAGAAATACCGGTGCAATACTTATTCCGAAAAGTACTGCCCCCTGAACATCAACCCACCCACAACAAAATGCTTAGTTTTACAGTATCAGATCTATTGGAAAAAAATCTGGAGGCGAACGCTTCCAGGGTCGCGCTTATCATCAAAGATCAGTCGCTTACGTATGGTGAACTTGCCAATAGTGTCGATCAGACTGCTGCCTATTTGCATCTCGCCGGAATCGTACTCGGGGACCGGGTGGGCATCCATCTGCCAAAGAGTATTGATGAAGTGGTCGCCACTTTTGCAGTAGCCAGAATAGGGGCAGTCTTTGTCAATATCAATTATCAATGGGTGGCGCATCAGCTTGAGTATATCGTCAGGGACTGCGGGATTCGAGCACTCTTTACAGACACCCGACGGGCTGGTCAGATCGCCCAGACGCCCCTTGCCGACGCAATGGACCGGATCATTGTCAGGGGAGCTGCTCCTCGACACCCGAAAATAGTTGCCTGGGATGAGATCCCCGATTCCGGCATTCTCCCACCCAATCCTTCCATCGACGCAGACCTCGCGGCCCTCCTCTACACATCGGGTTCTACGGGTAACCCAAAAGGAGTAATGTTCAGTCACCGAAACATCATCCTCGGCGCACGCAGCGTCGCCAAATATCTGAAAAACTCACCCGAAGATAGGATTCTAAGCCTTCTCCCCCTCAGCTTTGATTATGGCCTCAACCAGATCATGACCATGTTTCTGGTTGGTGGCAGTGTAGTGCTGCAGCCTGTATCGTTGCCTGCTGAGATCGCAAAAACCGTGGCTGCAAACCAGGTTACAGGAGTAGCACTAGTTGCACCAAGCTGGGTGCAACTGGTTCGTTTTCTTGAGGACGCACCGATGACATTTCCATCGCTCCGCTACATTACCAACTCGGGGGGTAAAATCCCGCTTCGCATCTTGGAAGCCATGCCCCGGATGTTTACTGGGGCGGACATTTTCCTGATGTACGGCCTGACTGAAGCATTCCGCTCGACCTACCTTCCACCAGATTTGTTCTTGAGCAAAATGGGCTCCATAGGACGCGCCATCCCGAACACGGACATCTTCGTGGTTGACGCAAAAACCGGCCTCTGTGGCCCAGGGCAGCAGGGCGAATTGATTCATCGCGGTGGCTTGATCAGTCTCGGCTATTGGAACAATCAAGCCGCAACCGACGAGAAGTTGAAAGTCAATGATCATCTCAGGGCGATCATCGGTGAAGAAAAAGTCCTGCATAGCGGCGACACCGTTCGCATCGACGATGATGGTTGCCTCTGGTTCGTCGGCCGGGCCGATGCGATGATTAAGTGTAGCGGCTTTCGCTTGAGCCCTACCGAGGTGGAAGAGATCCTGAGCAGTTACCCGGATGTTGCCGAGGCAGTTGCCTTCGGAGTTGACGATGAAGAACTTGGACAGGTCGTCCACGTTGCCGTCACCGGACACAACGCCGCAGCGGTAAATCGTGACGCTCTCCACCGGTTCTGTCTCGAAAATATGCCCAAATACATGGTTCCGCGCAAAATTCATGTCCACCAAAATACCATGCCCCGCACCGTTAACGGCAAGATCGACCGTCAACGGGTCATTGCTGAATGTGCCGCGCAAGACAAATAGCCTCAAATAATACTCTCATACTTGCCCGAAAAATGACCACCCAGGATATTCTCACTTTTCTAAAAAAGCAATTTGCCATCGACGTCGCTGACATCACCGAGACAACCGGACTGTTCAGCGAAGGATTCCTCGATTCCTTTTCGATCGTCGACCTCATCCTGTTCATTGAAACCACAGCCGGGATTCAGATCGATCCGGTGGATGTGAATCTTGATAACTTGGACACCATAGTCAAGATTCAGGCATTTGTTCAATCTAAAGGGGTTCAACGTCCATGATAACTGGTTCCGCACTGCCGTTGGCTGTCGTCGCACTCGATCCCGCAATCGAGGAAGCACTGCGCGCGGCGGCGAACCGCTTTGGCACGCCCTGTTACGTGTATCTTCTTGATCAGATTGTCGAGCGTGCCCGCTATATTGATCAAATCTTCGGCAACCGGTTTGAGATTAACTACGCCATGAAGGCCAATCCCAATGCGGAGTTGCTCAAGGCGATCGAGCCACACATTGCCGGGATCGATGTCTCGAGCGGCGGCGAATTGCAACTGGCATTGGCCGCAGGATACCTCCCTAAACGCGTCAGTTTTACCGGACCGGGCAAATCCCTTGAGGAATTGAGTGATGCGATTGATTCCGGCGGTGGGGAGATTGTCGCGGAATCGATGGCCGAGGTCTCGGATATTGATCGTTTGTCGGTGAACAGAGGCGTGGTCACCCGGATACTGCTGCGAGTAAGCCCGCAGTGCGTGCCGAAAGGATTCGGGGTGAACATGGCCGGGCGCCCAAGCCAGTTCGGAATCGATGAAGAGAACCTTGATTCGGCTCTTGCACAATTACATGAGTACAAGGGCATTCATTTTTCAGGTTTCCATATTTATGCAGGAGCCCAGTGCCTGAACAGTGATTCGATCATCGAGAATTTCCTCAATTACATTAGAATCTTCACTGTCCACGCAGAGAGGCACGCACTCGCTCCGGAGGTTTTGGTATTCGGCGGAGGCATTGGAATCCCCTACCACCCCGGCGACGAACCGGTGGATCTTGCCAAGATCGCCGCGCAATTGAATCCGGCGCTGGATGCTCTGCGAGCGCGTCCAAACTTCACAATGGCGCGCTTCATGCTGGAAATCGGTCGTCTCCTTGTGGGTGAAGCAGGGTTCTTCCTTACCACCGTGCGGCGGGCCAAGCACTCGAGAGGAAGGGAAATCCGAATCTGCGACGGCGGACTGAACAACCATCTGGCCGCCTGCGGGCACTTCGGAACCATCATACACCGCAACTACCTCATTACGAGACTAAGCGATCCCAATAGATCGTCGGCATCTGCAACTGCCGAGGCATTTGACGTTTTCGGCCCCTTGTGCACGACGATTGATCAGCTTGCGAGACAACTGCAATTGCCGGCATTGGATTGTGGTGACGTTCTCGCCTTTCACAGCAGCGGTGCCTACGGATTTTCCGCCAGCCCGATGAAGTTCATCAGCCATCCTTGTGCCAAGGAGATCATTCTTTCTGGAAGCTCTGCAGTCAAACAGCTATGAAAACAGTAGTAAAAAAAAGCATAAAACGTCTGTTTTCAAGGTTCAGGATTTATCAGGCTCTGGCGGGTGGCGTCCAGTATTACCGGTCAAGTAACGAAGGATTCCACACAGCAAAAGACTTTCTGCACTGCGGCAACAATGTTCGCATAGAAGCCGGTGTATCAATTGCTGCGCCAGAGCGCCTATATATTGGCGACCATACGGGAATATGCCAAGGTTGCTACATTAACGCCGTCGGCGGATGTCACATCGGAAGGGGATGCCAAATCGCTTCAGGGGCAATTATCCTGACAACGGAACACACCCACGCCGGTGCGGAGATGCTGCCTCATGGATTAATCCGCTACATAAAGCCCGTTTTTATTGAAGATTATGTTTGGATTGGCATCCGGGTTTCGATTGCCCCTGGAGTTCGGATTGGTGAGGGTGCCATCATTGCGATGGGCAGCGTGGTCATGCAGGATGTGCCGCCGCTGGCCATTGTTATGGGAAATCCCGCGAAGCCGGTGATGTATCGGTCGAAGGAAGAGTTTGAAAGGCTGAAAAACGCCGGGGTGGTGGTTGATCCATACGCCCATCTGCCAATCCTTAAAGTCCCTCCTGTAACGCGCCGGAAGTTTGCGAGGGAATTGCGCGAATTCGGGTTCGACCTTTCGCTTGGTGATGAGTTTCACTACGAAAAAGGGGTGCCGCTGAGATTGCGGCCACAAGCATTAAAGCGCGAAATGCCAGACCATGAGATGAAATAAGCGGCGTTGTCGCCGCAAACATTATCATTTCCTCATTTCTGCAGCCAACGAAAAGCTACGGTTGGTCTTAGACGGACATGTGTGAAAATGAAATATGACATTTTTCCAGCAAACCGGCTGCCAGGCGAGATGGCGGACGCATGGTCGCGAATCGTCAATGAGAATCCATCATTTGCCAGCCCCTTGTTTGCGCCGGAATATACTCTTGCAGTAGCTTCGGTAATCCCGAATATTCATGTAGCAGTACAATATACCTCAGACACATATCTTGCTTTCATGCCGTTCAAGTTGTGCAAGTACGGCATCGCGAAGAAGCTGTTTCTAGCGGACTATGACGGCATAATTCATAGCGGTCAATTGGATTTAAACGTGCCGCTGATGCTTTTAATGTAGTTAAATCCGTGACCCGTTTTTCATAAACGCCGTGCTTTCCCTGCCGCGTCATATTGCGTCCAATCGATGGGCAGGGGCAATCCTACGGTTCGGCGACCTGAGTCTTAATGTTATGAAGAAAAAACCGCTCATTCTGTTGCTATCGATAGCCTATCCGCTTGTAGCGCAAGCTGCTGACCTTCCGTTGACCAACGGTGCTCGAATCGTCTTCGCCGGGGATTCAATTCAGGATCTCTCCATGTGTCCTCACTATATGGCGGCCTATCTGATTTTACGGAATCCGTCTCTCGTGCTGCACTGCCAGACGGAGGCACGCGGTGGGCTGAACTTGGAGGGTTGGCTGGATCCGTCCGGACTGGGTTACAGTCATTATTCCCGGCGCGTTTTCAGCTACGAA
>JAPLUJ010000572.1 GCA_026397695.1 Verrucomicrobiota bacterium
AACGCCGCTTCAACAACTCCGCCACCGTCCTCAGGGGTCCGCTGGTTTATGCTCTGAGAATCGGCGAAAACTGGCAGAAGTTCAGAGGCGATGACGCCCACCCGGATTACGAGGTGCAGCCTACCACGCCTTGGAATTATGGCTTGTTATTCGACGCGAAGGATCCGGAGAAGTCCTTCAAAATCGTCACCAAGCCGATGGCCGACCCGGTCTATTCCAACAAAAACGCGCCAGTCGAATTGCACGCCAAGGGCCGCATCGTGCCACAGTGGAAAGAAGCACGCAACAGCGCCGACTTGCTGCCTGTGAGTCCGGTGAAATCCACCGAACCCATTCAGGATATCGTCCTCATTCCCTACGGCTGCGCCAAACTCAGAATCACCGAGTTTCCGGTGCTCGAAGAGTAATCCCGGCCCATCGGGGAATGCCGGCGTCCTGTCGGCTGCGTTCGGCATCCTGCCGCACGCCTCTTGCAGTTCAATTGCGCTAAGGAGTTCATTCCACCTGGTTTTCATGACCCGGTGATCTATCAATTATTCATCCCGGAATGATGCAAGCCGGCAGCCACCACCGCTTTCTTCATCCCCTTCCTCACCACCTTCACCTCAAGCTCGCCACTCTCGTTCACCATTTCCTTGAGTTTTTCCACCCCCTCTTCTAGCAATATCATCCGGTAGTCCTTCGCTACCCTGCCCGCCCAGTGCCGCGCGTCAGCCTCGCAACCATGGTGCGCCATGATCGCCCGCACCAGGCCGGCGCGCGCTTTCTTGCCATCACCCTTGGGTCCGCCTCCCATCGCCTCCCCATAACTGCTCCAGCGATACTCCGCCGGGTCCGTGACCACCCCCGCTCTAACGGGATTCAGATAGATATAGGCCGCCATGGTTTTCGCTGCGCAGCCTTCTTCCACCGGCACGCTCTCGAAGCGCGATTCGGTCCGCAACAGTCAGACCTCGTCGGGGACGACGAACGGTGCGCGTTGTTTTTCCTTCACCAGCGCGTTGGCAGCGGCATTATCCACGAACTTCTCGGTCTTCGGGTCCATGTTCAGCAGCGGGCCAATGACCGCCTTGGTTTCATCGATGTTGACGCCGTTGGCGGCGAGGTGTTCCTTGAACCGGCCAAAGGTCTCGAGCATGGCATTGTTGCCCTTGATCTGGTCGAGGATCGCGCCAGGCGCGGCACGCTGGCCGAGGCGGTAGGAAACATTCGGCGTATGGCACAGCGCGCTGGAAAGATGGCCCTCTGTGATCGGACCGTTCAGATCCGACACCTTGCGGTCATGACAATACCCGAGGCGGCTCCACTTGCGCCCGTGGCAGTTCCTTGGGACTGTTTGGCTTTGCCACCCTTGAACTCCTGCAGCATCTTGCCGTCCTTGTCGTAGGCGATGGCCTTGCTGTAGTCGGGAATAAGCATGTGACCGTTTTCGCAATGGATAACGCAGCCGACGCCTGCGCCGAAATACTTGTCCACATTCTTGGCTCCCGTCTTCTCAGGCAGACCGCGGACTTCGAAAATCAGCGGCGCGCCGGCATAGTCATGCAGACAGATCTGCGTGTTAGGCGTCTCGCCATCGTCGTCATAGCCAAAACGACCGCCGATGCTCATCACGCGCGGTGAAAGTTCGTTGACGCCAAGCGCCCAGCGGCAAAGGTCCATTTGGTGGATGCCCTGGTTGCCTATGTCGCCGTTGCCGGTCGCCCAAATCCAGTGCCAGTCATAGTGCACCGAACCCTGCTTGCCGTTGCGCCGTGGTGGATCCATCGGGGCTGGACCGCACCAGAGATTATAGTCGAGACCCGGCGGAATCGGCTGCGGGCCGGTGGTCTTGCCGATGCTGTCGCGCCGCTTATAGCAGAGGCCGCGTGACACGAGGATCTTGCCCAGCCCGCCCTTGTGCAGGAACTCCATGCCGGCGCGGATGCCGACGCTCGACCGGCACTGCATGCCGGCTTGGACGATACGCTGATACTTCTCCGCGGCCTTGACCGCCTGGCGGCCCTCCCACACGTTGTGTGAAACCGGCTTCTCGACGTAAACGTCCTTGCCCGCCTGGCAGCTCCAGACGGTCACGAGCGAGTGCCAGTGGTTCGGCGTCGCGGTACTGACGACATCAATATCCTTGTTCTCAAGGAGCTTGCGGACATCGGTGTAGGTTTGCACCTTCTGGTTTTTCTTCTCGAAATCTGCCACACCCTTGGCGAGCACTTGCTCATCCACATCGCACAGCGCCACGACGCGCACGCCGGGCAGCGAGCTGAAGCCTTGGATGTGCGAAATGCCGCGCCCGTGAAAACCGACCACGGCCACGCGGATATCGCTGTTAGCACCTGCTGGTTTGCCCCACGCCCAACGCGGCAGGGTCAACGCCGCCGCAGCGACGCCGGAGGTTTTGAGGAAATGACGACGATTGCCCTGATTCATGTTTTCTTATGTTAGTTTTCCAATTTACTGGGAACCCTGCCCGGCGGCTACCTCGCAGTAGGGACGCACCACATCCTGATAGTGATATTCCGTGAAAAGCTGACCGCCGATTTCCACGCACACCTTGCCACCTTCATCCTTGAAAACCACCTCACTGGCCGCCACCGCAGCGGTGGCCCAACCGGCCAGTGCCAGCGCATGGAAAAGTTGTCTGGTTGCGTTCACCGCGCGCAGTGAAATCCCTCCGGGAATTGTGAGTAAAAAATCACTGGTTTGCCTTGTCGAAGGCCGCGTCAAAGGCGACCGAACTGCCGGGGAAATCGAGGTTACGGACGAACGAGGCGGCCTCGGCTCCACCGTGGACGCGGTCCATGCGGATGTCCTCCCACTCGACTGATAGAGGGCCGCGATAGCCGACGTCGTTGAGTGCGACGATGATATCCTCGAACTCGATGTCGCCGCGACCGGGCGAGCGGAAATCCCAGAACCGGCGGGCGTCGCCGAAATCCGTGTGACCACCGAAGACTCCGACCGAGCCGTCACCGTGGCTCCACCAAACGTCCTTCATGTGGACGTGGAAAATGCGGCAGCCGAAGTCGCGGATGAATTTCACATAATCCACA
>JAPLUJ010000537.1 GCA_026397695.1 Verrucomicrobiota bacterium
ATGCGTACGGATCTACGGGTATTGAGGATCCTCGCCCGCCTGAAAGAGCGCAACGCGGAGACCCTGTTCGGTGCGGTGGCTGATGAACTCGCCCGGGGAGGCATCGTCGTGCTGCCCGCCACCACGTTTCTCGACGACCTGTTGCCCGTCCCCGGCCATGTCTGCGGGCCCCCTTTTTCCAAACGCCAACTCGCCGATGCGGCCTTCGGTTTCCGCATCGCCAAACAAACCAGCGCTTTGGATATCGGCCAAAGCGTGGTGGTGCGGCACGGTACGGTGCTGGCAGTAGAGGCGTTCGAGGGCACCAATGCCTGCATCAAGCGCGGCGGCGAGCTGGGGTACGGCAAGGATGTGATGTTGGTGAAGGTTTCCAAACCGGCGCAGGATTTCCGCTTTGATGTGCCGGTGATCGGCCCGCAAACGATCGAGATCTGCGCGGGGGCCGGAGTCTCGTGGATCACCATCGAAGCGGGCAAAACCTTGCTGTTAGAAAAGGTCGCGGTGGCGGAACTGTGCACGCGCCACCGGATCGGCATCCACGCGTTGTAGCGGCGGTCTGTGACCGTCGATTGCCGATGTGGGGTTAGATCTCACGCGATCAATTCGCGCCGACGCTCATAGAGCGCCGCTACAGGGCTATCGGTCAGATCGTCATTGCATGGAATCCGCCATCGACGATGAGTTCGGTTCCGGTGATGAAGGAGCCGGCTGTGGCGGAGGCTAACAAGAGGGTCGCGCCGATGAGTTCGTCGGAGTTGCCGAAGCGTGAGGCGGGGGTCTGGCGGAGAATGTCGAGCACGCGCGACTCATCGAGCACTTTGCGGTTTTGCTCGGCGGGGAAGAAGCCGGGCACCAGAGTGTTGACGCGGATATCCTTGTCGGCCCACTCGCGGGCGAGGTTGCGCGTCAGGTTGTGCACCGCGGCTTTGGTCAGCGAGTAGGTGAAAATGCGCGATAGCGGATTGAGGCCGGAAATCGACCCCAGATTGATGATGGACGCGGGTTGGGATTCATCGACGAAGTAACGCCCGAAGACCTGGCAGGCGCGGAACACCGCGCTCAGATTGGTATCGATGATGCGCTGGTATTCCTCTTCTGGGATGTCGAGAAAGGGCGTCGGCGAATTGGTGCCCGCGCCGTTGATCAGAATGTCCACCTTGCCGGAACGATCCAACACCGTGTCCAGCAGGTGCTCCAGGGACTCGCACGAGGTCACATCCACCGGCACGAAGTAACCCTTGCCGCCGTGCGATTCGATTTCCGCAAGACGTTTCTCGGCCTTTTCCGGAATGCGCCCGCCTAACACAACTTCCGCGCCCGCCCGGGCGAGGCCGACGGCCATGGTGCCGCAAAGTTCGCCGGTGCCGCCAATCACCACGGCGGTTTTTCCGGTGAGATCAAACAGTTCTTTGAGAAAGGATGCGGTGTGCATGGCCGCAGTCTGGGGCCGAATGAGGGCCGCTGCCAAGCGCGGATTTTGGCTAGCGGTTCACAGGATCCATCCGCAGGATGCTCCAGCTACGCTCAGACATCGGTCAGGGTCTGGTCGTAGAAACCCAGATAGTCGTCCGGGGTAGGCCCCTCGCGCCAGGCCATCGCGCTTTTCGGGTGCAGGTTCATCTGGCCGGTAATGTTGTAGGGAATGGACGGTCCCCAGTCGAACTGTTGGCGCATCGGGCGTATGGTGTTCTGGATGGCTTCGATGACCGGGCGCAGTTTGAACTTCGGATTGCGCAGGAACCCGAGCAGCAGTTCCATCGGGCAATTGCCCGCGCCGCGGCCGAGGCCCATGAGGGTGGCGTCCACGCGGTTGGCACCAAGGATGATGGCTTCCACGGTGTTGGCAAAGGCTAACTGGAGGTTGTTATGGGCATGCATGCCGATGTGCTTGCCGGTGCCCTCCACGGCTTGCGTGTATTTACGCACCAGATGGTCGATCTGCTCGCGGAAAAGATTGCCATAACTATCCACCACCACGATGGTTCCCACGGAGGATTTGGCGCCGATTTCCAGCGCTTGGTCGATATCGGCCTCCGCCACAACCGAGATGGCCATGATGTTGAGGGTCGTCTCATAGCCCAGTGCCGTGCAATGTTCGATCATTTCGACGGCTTCGGAAATCTGGTGGACGTAACAGGCCACCCGGATCACATCGAGCACACTGTCTTTGGCGGGTATGATCTGGTGCTTCCAATCGCTCTTGCCGCCGGCGTCCGCCATGGCCGTAAGTTTCAGACCGGTGTCTTCAAACGTGTGGTCGCCCACCACGCGCCGCATATCCTCTTCCTCGCAGTGCCGCCACGCCCCGTATTTGCTCTTGGGAAACTGCGCGGGCGCGTTCTTGTAACCGATTTCCATGTAATCGACACCGGCCGCCAGACATGTCTGATAGACCGCCCGCACCTGTTCGTCGGTGAATTGGGAATTATTGATGAGGCCACCGTCACGGATCGTGCAGTCCAGCACTTTCAGTTCCGGCCGATAGGATATCCAAGGGGCTTTGTCGCTCATGCGGAGGGCATTTAAAGTGAAAGCGTGGCAGCTTGGCAAGCCCTGTCTTGGAGCCCCCAGAAATCCAATGGATAGCGATTTTTCCGAGCTCTGATCGGACGGCAGGATGTCGCGGGAGTTTCATTTCACGCACTGATCAAGCACATTCCGAGCCCGCATGGCAGAGGGTGGACGCGACAAATTTCCAGATGATCGTCCGGGAATTTGTCGCGGCATGGCGGGCAGGTAGTGGGGTCTGCAGGTCGTGGATGAAACGAGGAAGGCGGGAACGCAGGCATGGATTTGCATGCTGGCTGTTGGCATGTTGGAGCGTGGCGACCGGTAATCGCCACCACGGTGATCACTCCAACGCCGAGCGCAGGTCTGCGGCGGCGTTGCGGGCGCTGGCGGGCGGCTCGGGGACGAAGGAGAAATCATCAGCTGTGGCGGGCGGCTCCGGGACGAAGGAGAAATCATCGTCCGTGGCGGACAGCTCCGGGACGAAGGAGAAATCGTCGTCCGTGGCGGATGTGAGATCGGCTTCGGCAGGTGCGGGCAAGGCGGTGGGCAAAATACCAGCACCGGTGGATTGCAGGTGGCGGGGGATGTTATCGACGGGTTCGAGGTTGGCAATGGTGGCGGCTTCCGGGGCGGCTTTGAGGGCCTCGAACTTGCGGGCGGTGGTGAGGACGCGGGTTTCCATCGATCCGATCGCGCTGTTATAGTTTTCCACGGCGTTGCCGAGTGAACGACCGAGTTTGGTAAAATGGTCGGCGAGTTTGCCGAGGCGTTCATGGAGGGTGCGGCCGAGGGCGCAGATTTCGCGGGCGTTGTCGGCGATGGCCTCTTGGCGCCAGCCATAGGCGACGGCGCGCAACAGGGCGATGAGAGTGGTGGGGGTGGCGAGGATCACGCCTTGGTCCACACCGCGTTCGATCAGACCGGGGTCGCTCTGGAGCGCGGCGGAGAAGAACGATTCGCTCGGCAGAAAAAGCACGGTGAACTCCGGGGCATGGGCGAATTGGGCGGTGTAGTTCTTGGATGCCAACTGTTGGATATGGGTTCTAACTTGGCGGGCATGGCGCTGGAGGGCCTCCTCGCGGATCGTGTCATCGGTGGCTTCAAGCGCGTCGAGGTAGCCATCCATCGGGGTCTTGGAATCGACCACGATGGTTTTTCCGCCGGGCAGGCGGACGACGAGGTCGGGACGGAGGCGTTTCCCTTCGTCGGTGGTGGAGGTCTGCTGGGTTTCGAAATCACAATGTTCCTGCATGCCGGCGAGTTCCACCACGCGGCGGAGCTGCATTTCCCCCCACTGGCCGCGTCCGACCGGCTGGCGCAGTGCCTTGACGAGCGAGGCGGTTTCGCGTTGCAGTCCGATCTGTCCCTCGCCGAGTGCGCGGACTTGTTCCTTGAGTTCGGCGTAGGCGCCTTCGCGGGCCTTTTCGATTTCCCCGATGCGGAACTCGAATTTCCCGAGCGACTCGGCGACCGGTTTGACGAGCGCCTCGATGGCGGTCTTGCGTTTTTCGATGTCTCCCCTGGCTTCTTCGGTCTGGGTGGAGAGCGAGGATTTCGCGAGCTGGAGGAATTGTTCGGACGACGAGCGCAGGGCGTCGGCGGAGAGAGCCTTGAAGGTATCGGTAAGTTTGATTTCGGCGCGTTCGAGGAGCGCTTGTTTTTCGGCGGCGGCGCGGAGGTCGGATTCGAGGCGGGCCCGCAGCTCGGTGAGTTGGTTGCGGAATGTTTGGGCGTCCTTTTCGTTGCGTTCGGCATCCGCGCTGGCATGAGCGAGGCGGACTTCGATTTCCGCGGTCCGGCGTTCCTCCGCCTTGAGGCGTTCGTTGCCAGCGCTGATTTTAGCGGATGCGGCAAGGCGGGTGAGCAGCCATCCGATCATGAGTCCCATGATGACGGCGATGATGAGCGGAAGATAGGGTGGCATATTTTTTGGTTTTTCTCTTGCAGAGGTTGGAAGGCTCGGTTTGTTAACGAACGTTGCCTGTCACGCCGTTCTAGCGGAGAGCCAGGCGATATGCAAACCAAACTCCCCAAAATACCATGAGCCACACTCGGATACGCCTACGACGCGCTCGAACCACACATCGATGCCCGCACGATGGAAATCCACCATTCGAAGCACCATCAGGCATATATCACCAATCTCAACAACGCGCTCGCCGGCAAGCCGGAACTCGAAGCCAAGTCGCTCTGCGAACTGGTGGGCGACCTCGCGGCGGTGCCAGCCGATATCCGCACCGCCGTGCGCAACAACGGTGGCGGCCACGCCAACCACGGGTTTTTCTGGAAAGTCATCGCCCCGGGCGGTGCCAAAGCACCTTCCGGCGAACTCGCCGCAGCCATCGACAAATCGTTCGGCTCGTTCGACGCCTTCAAGGAAGCCTTCGCCAAGGCCGGAGCCACCCGCTTCGGATCCGGCTGGGCGTGGCTCGTGAAAAAATCCGATGGCACGCTCGCCGTGTGTTCGACCGCCAATCAGGACTGCCCGTGCATGGGCGAAGCCGTCGCAGGTTGTGCCGGCAAGCCGATCCTCGGCCTCGATGTCTGGGAACACGCCTATTATCTCAACTATCAGAACCGCCGTCCCGACTACATCGCCGCGTTCTGGAACGTGGTCAACTGGGATGTGGTAGCGGCGAATTTCGCGGCGTAAATGGATGTTGCCGGTCTAACACAATAAGGAGCGATAAGGAGCGGGGACATTCCTGTCCCCGTCTTCCGATTGCCATGGGCACGCAGACACGACAGGACTCGAAAGTCCTGCGTCGATTTCAGTTCCATGCGTCACGGTCTTCTGCGGCGTCTTCTGCGGCATCATCGTCGGTGATGCCGCAAGGCACGGGTGTCTGGATGATTTCATGGAGGCCGAGTTCTTCCAGCAGCGGATTGATATCGAAATCGATGCCTTTGGTCCGGCGTTGCTGGTCAATCATGTTGACGTGGCGTTTCATCAATTCCACCAAGAGCGGGCGGAGTGACGGGATGACGGCGGCATCGCGCGGGCTGCGATGATCGAGCAGCGGGATGGGTTGGTCGGCGAAGCCGTCGAAGCTGGACTTGAGGGAAACGAGCAGCGGGCTTTGATCACCGAGTGAAATCCGTTGGGAGACAAGGCTGATAGATGAGACATGCTCGATCAAGGCCGCCGGGACCAGCGATGGATCCCATGGCCCCAATTCATTTCCCCTTTTCTCGCCCAGATCGGTGAATTTTTCCTTGATCACCTTGAGGGACGGTTCTAGGCGCGTCACGAAATCGAGCACGGATTGGGTGTGTTTCCGGCCCAGGCTCCACAGTTGAATGTCTCCTTCCGGAAACAGGGTGATGGTGCCGATGGATTCTACCGGGTGGTCGTCGGAGGCTTGTGAATTCAGCAAAGATGCACGAAAAATCGCATCGGTGTCGTCCGGGCCGTCGTTCTGAATGAGCGGATGTCGGTCTAGCAGGAAGGCGAAATCACGGATCTGGCGGTTAGCGGACATGGACCATTTCCCGCCGATCCGGCAGGTTCGTTCACAGACTATCAGATCGCTGATTTCGAATTGTCGTGCGGCACGGGCCTTGGCGATGGCGGCGATGGCGGCCTGGATACGCGGCATGTTTTCTAACAGCCAGCGGCCCTTGTCATCCGCAGGCGCACCGAGGTGGTCGATGATGTGCTTGAACATTTCCGCAGAGCTGAGATTGCCGATTTCCCCGATGTTATGAGCCACGCCGCTCAGTCGGCTAACACCTCCCGGAAGCTCATACACCCATGTGAGAAACACGGAAAAGCGGCAGATCGTGGCGGCAGTCTTGGCGTCAATCAACACAAACGGCGGCGCGTCCGGACGCAGCAGGTCGCGGACGACGGTGGCGCGGTCCAACAGAGCGACGCGCATGGTATCCAGGGAGCGGAGCATCGTGAGATCGTCGTTTTTCCAACCGCTGAAGGCCCCTTGGTCGTGCCATTTGGCGATCCGGTTTTGGCCATGGATGTGCCAGACGTGGAGGGCGTTGATGAGGAAGATGTCCTTCTTGCGGATGGCTTGGGCAAGCGCATGTTTCTCATGGGAACCGAGATCGCCCGCCATCATGCGGGAGATTTCAGCGATGACCTTGGATTCGATAGCCTGATAGATGCTGAAATAGTTCGCCGGGTTGAACGGGTTGTGCGGGCAATCACCGGGGCAGGGTATCTTGCTGTTGCGGCTGCCTCCGCAGGTCTCGGGCGTGATGATATCCCCAAGTGCCGGGCAATGGCGTTGTTGATTGCGTTTGGCCTGTCCCATGCGCCGATCATGGCGGGATGACAACCCGCGCGTCCATGCAAAATTCTCCCCCCTCACCCCCCCCGGATCGCGACAATTCATGTGACGACCGTCATGAGAATTGTCGCGACGCGGCGATGTTTTGCGGCGTGATGAGAGCTGTGCTCAGGACTTCGGCAGAAAGAAGCCGCGTTGTCTGGCGGAGATCGGCATGCCGAGTTCCTCCATCACCGCAAGCATGTCTTCCCATACCTGGCGTTTGATAGAGAGGTTCGCGCCGCTTTGCAGCAGGTAGCTCGGGTGATAGGTGACGCGCACCCGGATGCCTTTGAAGTCATGCCATAACCCGCGCATCGACGTCACAGTGCCGGTGAGGCCGAGCAATCCCTCCGCCGCAGTGCCGCCCATGGCGATGATACAGGCCGGGCGGACGATGCCGATTTCCGCGTGGATGAAGGGCAGGCACGCCGCCATTTCCACGGGGCTGGGTTTACGATTGTTAGTGGTCTGGCGGGCGGTCGCAGGGCGGAACTTGACGATGTTGGAAATGTACACCTCGCGCCGGAAGAGTCCCATCGCCTTGAGGATGTCGTCGAGTTTTTGTCCGGCGGGACCGACGAATGGTTCGCCCTTTTTTTCTTTCTCATAGCCGGGAGCCTCGCCCACCAGCATGACGCGCGCATCTGGATTGCCCGTCGCGAAGACCATCGTTTCGCGCAGCGTGTCGAGCAGGGATGCGAGGCGCTCCGCCTTCGACGCGCCCTCGGCGGTCACCTGCAATGGTGGGGCTGCGGGTTTGGCGGGATGCGCCGGTGGCTCCACCACGGCTTCCGGGCTTGATGGCGCAATCCGGGCCGCCGGCGGTGATTGCGTGCTGCGCCGGAACCACGCACGCAACCCGTCACGCGCCCCTTCGTCGAGGAAAATGTGGCTCACTCCACGGGCCTGCTCGGCTTCGAGGAAATCAATCACGGCATCGGCGGGACGCATCACGCGGCGACGCTAGCGGATCCGCCGCCGCTGTGCAACCGCGGGCTGTGCCTGCGGAATATTTTTGGTTGCGTTCGTGGAAACTCAATCTATGCTATGGTCAAGCGACGCCCCATGGTGGGGCGGCCAGCGTGATTTATAAAAATTTGACACCTTGAAAAAAATGAAAAGAAGTACTGCTCTGAAAATGATGGGTGCCGGCGTGGGAGTGCTGGCCACCGGCATCCCGCGACTGGCGACAGCCGCCACCAAGCCGAAATTGGCGTTTAAGAACGAGGATTTCTACAAGAACGGGAAATTTGATCCCGAAGCCGGCAAGGATGCGATCATCGCATTGATGCGTTACCATGGTTACCCTGTGTTCAAGGGGCTGCGCGAGCAACTTTGGATTTCCGATTACGGTCTTGGACAGTTCACCAAACTGGGTCTGGCTGCGGTCGGTTTCATCAATGATCTGGAAAGCAGCTACATGGTGCAGGACCTCTATCTGCTTCCTAACCAGATGCTGCCCGAACACTATCACATCAAAACCGACAAGGCGACGCCCAAAATGGAAGGTTGGACCGTACGGCATGGTCTTTCATACGTCTATGGTGAAGGTGAACGCACCGCCGACATGCATGCAGTGGTGCCCGATTTCGAAAAAGACAACGTGACGGTTTGGCACGAGACGATCCTCGAAGCGGGACAAACGACCAAACTCAACCGGCCCACCGCGCGGCACTGGCAGTTTGCCGGCCCAGAAGGCGCGATCATCACCGAAGCCGCCACCTATCACGACAACGCCGCCGTCCGCCACAGCGACCCGAAAATCGTTTTCCCGTAATACGTCTATCAAGCTGATAGACAATTTCTTCCCGGGTTGCTTCGCGGCACGGGAAGTGGGTGTTGCAGGCGCAAAGCACCATGCTTTGCAGGGATTTCGCGAATCGAAAAATCCGTGTTAATCCGTGGACCAACCAAAACAATCATGAATCTCCGTTTCGACAACAAGACAGCTCTCATCACCGGTGCCGCAGGTGCCATTGGAAAAAACATCGCCCAAGGTTTCGCCGAGGGTGGTGCCAAGGTCTTCATCACTGATATCACCCAGGACGGCGTGGACAAGACCGTCGCCGAACTGCAGGCCACCGGTGCCCAAGCCGCCGGCCTGGCGGCTAACATCACGCGCGAAGCCGAAGTTGAAAAGGTCGTGGCCGCTGCGGCGAAGTTCGGCGATGGCGCGGTGGACATCCTCGTCAACGTGGCCGGCGTGGTCGGCCAGGGGAAAGTCGAGGAGATCACTGAAGCCGAATGGGACCGCATCTTCGACGTGAACTGCAAAGGCACGTTTTTCTTCACCAAGCACGTTGTGCCGTTGATGAAGGCGAAGCAATACGGCAAGATCGTCAATTTCAGTTCTAAATCCGGCAAGACCGGCTCGGCGATCATGAGTCCGTATTCCGCCGCGAAAGCCGCGATCATTGGTTTCACGCAGGCCTTGGCGTGCGAGTTGGCCGATTTCGGCATCACGGTGAATTGTTTATGCCCCGGCATCACCGACCACACCGGCGTGTGGACCGCCGTCAGCGCCGGCTATATTCAAAACCTTGGCAAATCGCGTGAGGATGTCGTGAAACAATTCACCTCCAAGATTCCGCTCAAGCGCCTGGCGCAAATCGAGGACATTGTGGCCGTGTCCTTGTTCATGGCATCGGGCGGTGCCGATTATATGACCGGCCAGGCGATCAACGTCACCGGTGGCCGCGAAATGCACTAACAAAAAAATATCCATTATGAAATCATACACAGTTGCCGAAGTTGCCGCGACATTGGACCATGCGGTGCTCAAGCCCAACCTCACCGACGCCGATATCGAAGTTAACGCGAAGATGTGCATTGCACGCGGCGTGAAAAGCCTGTGTGTCCGGCCGTGCGACGTGGCGCTGGCCGCGAAATGCCTGGCCGGCAGCGATGTGCTCGTGTCGGTGGTCATCGGTTTTCCGCATGGCCATCATCTGCCGGAGGTGAAAGCGTTAGAGGCCGGCATGGCGATCAAGGACGGCGCGCGCGAACTCGACAT
>JAPLUJ010000094.1 GCA_026397695.1 Verrucomicrobiota bacterium
ACACCGTAGGCCTCGGGTGCCTCGTCCCACGGGATGCGATAGGTCCCCTTGGCCGTATCGACCGGTTCAAGGTGATTTCGCATCACGCTGAACCATGAGCGGACGATGACGTCTTTGTTCTGTATGTCGAGCTCGGCCAGGCGGGCGCCGTACTCGGCGACCATGTCACCAGCGGCGCGGATGCCATCGCCCCTGGCGCACATGCCTCGCTGTTCGGCCAGCCGGGCGATGGACTGATAAAAGTGCCGCTCGGCAGCCGCTTTGGGCATCGCGAACGGAGCGCAATAACCCCAGTTCGGATCTTCGCTCATCACGGACAGAAAGAAGCACGTCGGGTACTTTGAGTGCAGCGCATTGCGATAGGGACGCCGGATGTTGTTTATATTCTTGTTCTCCGTGCCTCCGGTGCCGAGGTCCTGGCCGAAGTCGCAGTAGATCTCGGGATGGCCAAACCACCAGATGTTCATGCCGTGGCTATATTCATGGAACAGAGCGATCGGCAGCGCGGTGATCCCGCCGATGGTGCAGCCGCCATAGCCGCCGCCGTTGCCGCCACCGACGCGGATTCGGTGTTTATACTTTGCATCTCGCTCCCAGAACTGCATCAGGTGCCCGCCGTGTTCCAGATAGGAGTACCAGTACTCGGCCCCCGCGACCGCGGAACGGTAGAACTTGTCCCGCTGCGCCCTGCGAGCCGGGTCTTCGTCCTTCGGATGGGCGGCGTAGCTGAAGACGAAGTGTGGTGACGTATACAGCACGCGTCCTTCGGCCGGCGCCTCATCGCCTCCTTTATATTCGCTCTGATCGAGCGTTTTGCGAATGCGGGCCATCTCCTTGACGAAAAGGTCCATGACAAATCGTTGATCTTCCTTACAGAGCATCCACCGATGAAACACACGACGACGCCCGTCGGGAAAGCGGAGCAGTACGCCCGGTGCAACGATGTCGATCCCGTCGTTCGGTTCGCCCAGTTCGTTCCCCAGGCCGCAAAATCCGATCAGGTGCGCCTTGAATGTGCGGGGCACGTCTGGCAGGCGAGGATAGCCCTCGTCGTAGCGGAAGGACCATTTCTCTTCGACGAACTTGCTCTTCCTGCCGTCGAGGGTCGAGAATTCGTCGCCCGCGAACTTGGCCTCTGGCCGGGTGCCACTCGACCAGCGGACCTCGCAGAAATCCCGCCATCGACGGTCGATATGCGCGATTTCGAAGTAATACGTCTTGCCCGCTTCGAGTCTTTGCGGTCTGGAGGTTTGACTTGCAGTCGCCCACTGTACATTGTCAGTCCAATGCGATAAATGGCAAATGACTCGTGCATTGGCGGGCTTGTCATCCGGGCTCAAGAGGATATAGCCTTCGTCGTTCGCGGACACCTTGAATGTGTAGTCGCCGGATTCTTTCGGCGTCAAGAAACCACGGACACGGCGGAGAAAGCCCTCGCCGGAGTTCCATTTGAACTCGAGCACGTCGAGATCCCTGGTTTCAGGCCCTCCAAAACGTTCCGGTTCATACCCGGGATCGAGCGCACTGGCCGAGAGGGTCCACTCGCGTTCGATCATGCCCTCGCGCAGTTCGGTATAGTCGATGCCCTTTCGCGGCCACCACTGCACGCGTCGCGGAGCGTATGTTTTCGGATCGGTGTCTGTGGGCGTCGTGACCTTGCGGAGCTCAACCCACGAGCGGAGCTTGCCCTCGACCGGATAGCGGGCATAGTCAAAAAAATCGTACACCGCCCCGGTCGCCGGCACCTCGCTATTCTCAGCCGCCTGGCACGATGCCGCCCCGAAACTCGCAGCGTAGAAAACGCACGTTGTTACCGTGTATGCGGAAATAAAGATCACTCGTCGAATATTCATTGGAAAACCTTTTTGTGTATCTGTTACGCAATTTGCTGGGAGCCGCCAAGGTCCTTCTTCCATCCATTGTTGCCGTCCGGTAGGAAAGTAGAAATGACGTCATTTCCACGGGCTGGTTCCAGTCCGTGACAGCTTCATAGCGCCCTTTGTATGTCAGTTCCAGAGTTTTCTCTCGAATCCCGTAGACTTCCTTATTTTGCGCGTGAAGGTTTGTGCCAGGCACTACCGCACCCAGGCATCATCTGATCGCTTCCCGGGCGGATCGAGCAAAGGATGAATGCCATTCTTGAATTCATCATGGAAATCCGGGTCGACGTCTCCACTGTATAGGGTTGCAACTCCGAAGCCGCCGGCAAGGGCCTTTTCGGCGGGATATGCGGACTTGAAAAAGCCACGGCGTTTCTCAGTTGTTGAGCCCTCCAGCTGTTTCGGCGGCACATAGCCTTCAGGAATGACAATAGCAGGATCAGGGTGGATCGCATAATTTCCGAAGAAGTTCAGGAGAGTGAAGACTGGGGCAGCCTTCTGCTGTGCCGAAACCGGCAAGTATATAAGCAGGAGCATCTGTAAGTGTTTCGTGCCGAAAGTGACCGTGATGGCAATCTGTTTTTGAATTGTTGAGGTACGTTCCGAATTCCTGTCGTGGCGCGGCTCTTTGCGTGTTTCGGAAGGTGGCCGAGTGGGCAGCAGCAGCGCCCTTAACCACCGAAGCGAACCCGCCCCGCGCCTATCAGCGCGGTTTCCGTCCCAGGAGAGATGGATGTCGTGAGGTCTGAGCTTCTGTTCATGGCAAAACCCACTGCGGCACTTCGCCGTTGCCGGTCTTCTCGCCTTGCAGCAGCCAGCTCAGGTTGAAGGCCGCAACCTGGACCGCCTCATACATGTTCTTTCCACCTTCAAAAGCCAGGTAGATCATTCCTTCGCTCGGGGTGCCCTTGCGTCCCACCCCCAGATTCGAGTAGGCGCTGGGGCCGGCAAAGACCAGCCGTTTCATCGGCCAGGTCACGCCGCCGTCGAAGCTGGCCCAAACCGTGATCTTCTCGCGTCCGCCGCCGCTCGAGGCCCCCGCCTGCTCGATCCGCGGCGTGACGCCGCCGCCGCAGTCGAGGTTGGAATAGATGAGGATATCGCGGCCCTCGACCGGCAGGCGGATCAGCCCGCCCATGCAACCGTAAGACGATCCGCGTGCGCCGTCGGGCAGGATATCGGAACGCCAGAAGTTAAGCCACCGCTCCCCGCCATCGTAACTCCAGGCGAAGTACCGGTTGCCCCGGGTCATATGCTCGCGGGAGCTGTAGAGGATGCGACCGTCGGAGATCTCCGCCAATGCCGCCTCCCCCGTGCCGAGGACGGGAAACGGGTTGCTCGTCTGCCAGGTCTTGCCCCGGTCGTCGCTGTAGATGGCCGTATTGTAAATCACCGGCCGCCACATGAGCGCGTTCGACGGTGACCAGCGAACCGGCGTGATCAGGCGGCCATTGTACTTGCCGAACTGAAGCGTGACGCCGGGCTGAAAGCAATTGGCATTGAGGTCCTTCCCGCCCGCGCCGTGCCCCATCTTGTTAGGAAGCACCTTGATCTCCTCGCGCGTCCAAGTCAGTCCCGCGTCGGCGCTGATCCACCGGTATCCATTGGGATTGACCAGCATGATGCCCCCCGTTTTCTCGTCCACGATCGCATTGCCCGTAGCGTCAGGCCCGATTTCGGCGGCATCGCTCCACGTCTTGCCGCCGTCGGTGCTGCGCCTGACGATCTTTTCATGGGTGACCAGCACCGTCCCGTCTTGGGCGGTGACGATGTTGCGTCCTCCCCGCCCCTTGAAAAGCTCCTGCATGGCGAATTTCGGCCCGCCCAGGAACGGGTCGAGTTTGCCCTCAAACTTGCCTGCGAGCGCATCCCCGGCGGCTGGCGCGACGCCACAGGTTGCCAACAGGGCAAGAGCGGTGAGGGTGGTTGTTATTGTGTTCTTGTTCATGGTGTTGTTGTTTCGCCGCCAACGGCCGAGAGCTCAATCGCCTTATAGTTTGTCCGATCAAAGATCAATGTTGTTTCCGTCCATCCGCTCATGTCGGCCGCATCATCCTGAATTGAGGCTCATCGGTCACGCCGGAACCGGAGCACCCGTTCGCCTTCGCGGAAATAGTCGAGCCGGTCGCGTGCCTGGATTTCCAAAAACGCCCGGTCCTGACGCAACGCCCGCAATTCGATGTTGCGGCAATCCCGCTCTTCCATCACCGTCCGTTCTTGCTCTTGTGAGAGCTTGAGATGCTCTTCCAGCTTCTCAAGTTTCCGCCGTTGTGGAATGGCCATGGCCACCACCACGAATCCTAACGCCAAGCAACACGC
>JAPLUJ010000150.1 GCA_026397695.1 Verrucomicrobiota bacterium
CTGCGTGTCCGCCATCGGCCCGACTTCGATGGCGAGCGTGGGGATGAATGTCTTGAGGGCGTCCAGGCAATCCTGCAGGTATCCATCGGAGACGAACTTCGGGTATTCACCGGCGACGAGCAGGATGCTGCGGAATCCCAGGCCGTGGAGGTGCCGCGCCTCGCGCACCACCTGTTCGACGCTGAGCGTGGTACGCAGAATGTCCGCGTCGCGGGAGAACCCGCAGTAAGAACAATTGTTGACGCACTCGTTAGAAACGTAGAGCGGCGCGAACAGCCGCATGGTCCGGCCGAAATGGCGGCGGGTCGTCTGCTGGCTGAGGCGGGCGAGGTTTTCCAAAGGGCCGCCGGTTTGTTCGTCGAGCAAGCGCAAGAAGCGCCGCATCAAGGGAGTGGGGCGCTGGAGCAAGTCCGGAAACACATCGGCGAAAGCCATGGCAGGCGCAACATGCGATGTCCAAGACCGGAGGTCAAAGGCGGATTGATCTGAGAACTGCTTCGGCGGGGTTGAGGTGGTTTCGAAGGTGTGGCTCTGGTTGGCCGGGCGGTGAGGCGGCATAAGCCACCGGACTTTGTGTAAAAATCGACTCGCAATGGTGATTCGCATGAACTAGGATTCCCGCCATGGCAGTCGTTTTGGAAATCATGCAAGAAGTTCTCAACCTTCCGAGAACGGATCGGTCTTACCTCGCGAAGAAGCTCATCGAGAGTCTGGAAATGGACGATTCCTTCACTGTTGAGGAGATGGAGATCTTCAATCGTCGCTCGCGCGAAATCCGCGAAGGATCCGTGTCGCCACTGACTCTGGAGCAGCTTCAGCAAAATGTAGATGCCCGGCTCGCATGACAGGTCTGATCATCCATCCTGAAGTCATCGAGGAGCTGGCAGAAGCGGCCAATTGGTATCGCGCCATTGATTCCGAACTGGGAGAACGATTTCTATCCGAAGTTTACCAGGGAATCCGGAAAGCTCAGGAAACGCCGTTGCATTACAGGATGATCGGGAATCCTTATCGCCGGATTCTTTGCGAAAGCTTCCCGTATCGGATTGTCTTCGAAGTCATTGAGGAGATGCAGAGCGTGCACATTGTGGCAGTGACGCATCAAATGCGTCATCCAGATCAATGGAAGAAACGCCTCTAACAGACCAATGTGGCAGTGGTTTTCCGGGCGGTGATCGGTGCATTACTCTATCTTCAATCACCGTGCCCCTTGGTCTGACCGCTGCCGCGCACCCGGTATTGATAGCTGGTGAGTTCGCGCAGGCCCATCGGGCCGCGGGCATGGAGTTTGTCGGTGGAAATGCCGATTTCCGCGCCGAAACCGAACTCGCCGCCGTCGGCCAGTCTGTTGGAAACATTGTGGAATACGCAGGCCGAGTCCACCTCGCGCAGGAAACGTTCCGCAGCCGCCACGTCCGCCGTGACGATGGTGTCGGTGTGGTGCGAGCCGTAGGTGTTGATGTGGGCCACGGCCTCGTCAAGCGAGCCGACCACCTTGATGGATAGAATCAGGTCGAGATACTCGGTGCGCCAGTCGGCATCGATGGCGGGGATCGCGTCCGTTAGAATGGCGCGGGTTGCGTCGCAGCCGCGGAGTTCGACGTGTTTGGCGCGCAGGGCGGCGGCCACGCGCGGCAGGAACTCCGCCGCGATTCTGCGGTGGACGAGCAGGGTTTCGAGCGCGTTGCAGACGCCGCATTTCTGGGTCTTGGCATCCACCGTTAGATTGACCGCCATGGCGAGGTCCGCGGCCTGGTCCACGAACAAATGGCAGATACCGTCGTAATGTTTGATGACGGGCATGCGGGCGTGCGAGACCACCGTTTCGATGAGCCCCTTGCCGCCGCGCGGGATGATCAGATCAAGCCACTGGTCCATTTGCGCCATGACCGCCACGCTCTCGCGTTCGGTGAAGGGAATGAGCTGAATCGCGTGTTCGGGCAAGCCTGCGGTGCCGAGCGCGGCGGTGATGGCGATGTTGGAATGGATCGCCTCGCTGCCGCCGCGCAGGATGGTGGCGTTGCCGGTCTTGAAGCACAGCGCCGCAGCATCTGCGGTGACGTTCGGCCGGCTTTCATAAATGATGCCGATGGTGCCAATGGGCACCCGTACCTGCGCGATGTGCATTCCGTTAGGTCGCTCCCATGTCTCCATGACCTGGCCGACCGGATCCGGCAGGGTGGCGACCTGCTCGATGCCTGCGGCCATCGCTTCAACACGCGGTGCATCAAGCCGCAAACGGTCGAGCATCGCCGCGGACAGGCCGTGCGCAACGCCGGCGGCGAGGTCCCGGTCATTCGCATCTAACAAAGCTGGCGCACTGCCGCGGAGTGCGGCAGCCATGGCACGCAGGATCGCGTTTTTCTCGTCGGACGTGAGTTGGGCAAGCTGCCAGGCCGCAGCCCGCGCCTGGCGGCCCATTTGATGGATGGTTTCCTGGAGGGTGGACATGGGAGAATTGTCGACCTCCGCATCTGGCAGAACAATGACAGTCCTAGGCACGACGGGACAGGATTCTCTTTTCAACCTCTTCCCATGAGGAGGCGGAGGACGGATTTTCAAGAAATCGAGCATCCCTGGCCATGACTTCTGCGACAAGCTCCGGCGGGTCAGGCAAAGCGTCCTGTTCCTCAGCGATGGAATCCCACAGATCCCCCACCAGTTGCAGGCGTTCTGCAATGGGAAGTTTTTTCAGTTCTGCCAAAGCAATCATGGAGTGACCCTACGCTTGAAAACATGCGCATCAAGGACAAATTGCCACCTCCCTCCGTGGCTGACGCGTCCCGCGGCAGGCCGTGATGGTGGCGTCCCGCCGCCATGCATAAAAAATGATAGGGCATGACCGCCGGGCGCGCCGCAGCAATCCATCCTGCCCCCTCTTCCATGATTTTACCGCAACATAATTTCATCCGGCTCTGCTCCTGCGTCCTGGCGGGATGGCGATCAGAGCAGGTTGTGCAGAAAGCTGCTAGGAGGTTTCGCGTGGCCCCAGGCGTTGGTGCGGTGGCAAGTTAGAATTAGGTGGCGTTTGGCGCGGGTGAGGGCGACGTAGAACAGGCGTTTTTCCTCTTCGAGGTTGCCTTCTTTTTTGGCGTAGTAGCTTGGGAATTCGTCTTCTGTGACGCCGGCGATGATGACGGTGTCGAACTCGAGGCCTTTGGATTGGTGGACGGTGAGGATAGGGATGCTGGTGTCATCGGCGGTGAGAAAGTCGAGGTTGCGGGCCAGCGCGACCGCGTTGGTGAGTGATCCTAACATGTCAGCCGGCGCACGGGCGGGATCGTCGTGATGCTGGAAGTATTGGATGAAACGCTTGAGATTGGCGCTGCGATGGTGCTCGCCGCCGTCGGTGCCGCAGGGTTCTGATTTGGCGTAACAGCCGAGCAGTCCGGATTCATCGAGAATCCGCTGGCACAGGGCGGCGGGGCGCAGGGTGTTAGAAAACCCGCGCCAAGTGGCGAGGTTTTCGGCGATCGGGCGGAACAATCCACCGTGGCGGGCAACGAGTTTTTTCCGGGCGCCAGAACCTGCGGCGAGTTGGGGAGCGAGGCGCAGGAGGACTTCGGAAGTGGTGAGTGCGTCGGCGAGCGCACGGTGTGACGGATGGTTGTGCGTGCCGAGATGGCGGCTAACAGATGCGAGGTCGTGGCGTTCGAGGTCAAGGAAACGCCGGGCGAGATCGAGGGTGTCATCCCACGGCGCGGTGGCAAATGTGATGCCATGGCGCGCGGCATGGGCGCGGATCATCGACAAATCGAAGGCGACGTTGTGACCGACAAGTACCGCCCCTTCTGCGAAGCGGGCGAATTCTCGATAGACTTCCGCCGGGTCGCGGCCCTCGGCCCGCAGGGTTTCCTCGCTGATGCCGTGTACGGTGGCGGATTCGCCAAGCGGGCGCGTGGGGCGCAGCAAGGCCTCGAAACGCTCCCCCGGGCGACCGGCAACGAGTTGCACCGCCCCGAGATCGATCACTTCATCGTCGGCGGGTGAGAGGCCGGTGGTTTCCACATCGAAATCGGTCGAAATCGTGCGCAGCGTGGCCGGGCCTATGCCAGACGCCGGGCGCAGGGTGACGCGCTGCAATGCACCGTTGTCTGAGGGGTTCAGGAGCAAACGCAGGCGTGCTAACAGATCTTTGATTTCCTGACGTCGGAAAAACTCGAACTCCTCCACGGTGAGGTGCGGTATGTCGTATGCGGCGAGTGCGCGGGAAATGGTCTCCGCGCGTTTGTGGGTGCGGGTGAGGATGCCGACCCTGCCGCAATCGCCGTCCGCCAGGATGCTCTCGAGCCGGGCGGCAATCCAATCCGCCTCGGCGGAGGAATCTGCGGCATGATGACACTCCGGGGTGATCCCGTCGGCCAGCGAGGGGGCTGGATGGATATGCGTGCGACGCTGCGCAAAGGTATTGGCATGACGGTCGGCGACTCGCAGCAGCACCTTGGTGGCACGGTAGTTATCCTGCAACGGGAGCTCGGTCACGCGGCCGAAGTCGGCTTTGACGCGCTGCATGACTTCGTCGGGCTTCGAGCCGCGCCACCCGTAGATCGTCTGGTCGAGGTCGCCGAAAAACGCCAGCCCCGTCGCATGGTTGGCGAGCAAGCGGATGACTTGGTATTCGGCAACATGCGTGTCCTGCACCTCGTCCATCTGGATCCACTGAAATCGGTCGGCCCACTTTTTGCGCTTGTCTGGCAGGATGGCAAGCATCGCCCGGGTGCGATACAGCAGATCGGGAAAGTCGAGTGCGTGCCTCTCGGCGAGGTGTTCATGATAGGTGCGGAACGCCTTGCGGTATGGCTCAGCAAGGCCGGACAGGTTCAGCGCCGGGATTTCACCAAGGGTCAGGCATTCGGGTGGGCAGTAGGATTTGATTTGCGAAAGCTGCCAGAAAGCGGAGTCCGGGCCGATGCCGGTGCCG
>JAPLUJ010000758.1 GCA_026397695.1 Verrucomicrobiota bacterium
ACCCGACAGGAAGTCTGCGCAACGCTCATCGTTTGGATCTTCGTGATGCGCATTCTCATGATTGTGACCTCGCTGGGTTCCTATCTCGTCAATGAAGTCATCAGCAAGGCGATGTTCGGCGGCAAGAAAGACTTCGATTTCGAAGCCCCTCTCACCCACTTGGTGTGGCTGACCTCGGCGGTGTCCATCGGCGTCACCTTCCTCGCCAGCAAGGTGCTGTTAGGAAACTTCGAGTTCGCCGGCAAGGCGCTGCCGGACCTGTGGTGGGTGTTGTCGATGATCATCAGTTGCGGCACGATTGCCGGTGCGCTGATTCCCGAGTTCACCAAGATATTCGTCAGCACCAACTCGCGCCACGTCAAGGAAGTGACCAATTGCTCCAAGCACGGCGGCGCATCCCTCAACATTCTATCGGGTTTTGTGGCCGGCAATTTCTCCGCCTTCTGGATGGGTTTGATCATCATGCTGTTGATGTTCGGAGCCTGGCAGTTTTCGACCCATGCCGACCTGATGGCCATCATGCCGGAGCAATTCAAGTTCGCCGCGCCGATCTTCGCGTTCGGCCTGGTGGCCTTCGGCTTCCTTGGCATGGGACCGGTGACCATCGCGGTGGACTCGTACGGTCCGGTCACCGACAACGCCCAGTCCGTCTATGAATTGAGCCAAATCGAAAGCCACCAGGGTGTCGCCGCGGAACTCAAGAAGGACTTCGGCTTCACTCCCGATTTTGAGAATGCCAAGTATCAACTCGAAAAGGGCGACGGCGCCGGCAACACCTTCAAGGCCACCGCCAAACCGGTGCTCATCGGCACCGCAGTGGTGGGTGCCACCACCATGGTCTTCGGCATCATCATGCTGTTGGAAAACATGTTCGGCGGGGTGGTCACCAAGCTTTCCATCGTGCAGCCCGAAATCATCCTTGGGCTGGTCATGGGTGGTTCGGTGATCTACTGGTTCACGGGGGCTTCCTGCCAGGCGGTGGTGACCGGGGCCTACCGCGCCGTGGTTTACATCAAGGATAACATGAACCTCGATAGTACCACCGCGTCCGACAAGGACAGCAAGGAAGTCGTCGCCATCTGCACCAAATACGCCCAGAAGGGCATGTGGAATATCTTCATCGTGGTGTTCTGCTTCGCACTCGGCCTGCCGTTCTTCAGCCCGTATTTCTTCATCGGCTATCTGATCGGCATCGCCTTCTTCGGGTTGTTCCAAGCCATCTTCATGGCCAACGCCGGCGGCGCATGGGACAACGCCAAGAAAATCGTCGAAGTGGACATGCGTGAAAAAGGCACCGAACTGCACGACGCCACAGTGGTGGGCGATACCGTGGGCGATCCCTTCAAGGACACTTCTTCCGTGGCGATGAATCCGGTGATCAAGTTCACCACCCTGTTCGGCCTGCTGGCGGTGGAAATCGCCGTGACCATGAAAGATCAATCGGTCAAAAACATGATCGGTGGCTTCTTCTTCCTCATCGCCTTGGTCTTCGTCTATCGTTCGTTCTACTCCATGCGCATCCCTGAAGAAGGCTGATCCGCAGTTTTTCATAACACTCACAACAGGCCCCGGGAAATATCCGGGGCCTGTTTTGTTAGGTGGGCTTAGGCTATGGTAACCTAACAAGGCGAAACGCCCGCGCCTCACTGCTTTGACGTTTGGCCAGCCAAACACCCATCCCCCAGACGCTGGCGGAACACGACGTGATATTCCGCGCCCCCGGGCCGGAGGACGCTGGAGTAGAGCGTGAATCCATCCACCTCGAAAGATCCGAAATCGCTGCGCGCGTGCATTTCTAACAAAGGCTTCAGGCTCCTGTGATACAGGCCCTTGCAGCGGCCCACCGTGAGATGCGGGTGGAAGCGCTCGCCGCCGGGATCAATCCCCACCGCACGCGCGGCGTCACATACCTGGCGCTGCAACCGCCAGAGGAGCGGGGAAGCGCATTCAACCCCGGCCCAAACCACCGCCGGATAGCCGGCCCGGGCAAACCGGCCGAGGCTTTTCAGCGCAAGCTTGAACGGCGGTTCGCGGATTTCCGCCAGCGCATCTATCAGAGGCTCCTCGATGTCCTCCGGAACCGCAGCGAGAAAACACAGCGTGAGATGCATCTTGCATGCCGACAACCAGCGCAGCCCGGGCATCTGCGGGTCATGTTGCGCCAGCGCGGCAGTGATCCGCGCCGGCGGATCGATGGCCATGAACATCCGCTTTGCCATGCACCCCTGTTAGCACACCAACCGGATATAGCACAAGGGGAAACCGCCGCTACGATCAGGCATTCGTCTTCGGATTGCGGCGGATGCGCAGGTGCTTTTCGGTGCGGTCGATTTCAAATAAGCCGATGGCCTCGATCAAACTGCTCAGCTTTGAGTATCCGTAGTTGCGCGCATCGAATTCCGGCGATTGTTTGCCGACGAATTCTCCAACATTCGCGAGATTCGCCCATTCGCTCTCATCCCGTGTTGAAGCCTTGATCGCGTTGTCGATGAGGTTGACCAACTGGGTGTCCTGGCGAAGTGTGGCCATCGGGATCTTCGTCGTCGCCCCGGCGGGTTTGTCTTCAGCAGGTGTCAGCAGTTCGGTATAGACGAACTTGTCGCACGCCGCGACAAACGGTCTTGGTGTCTTCTTCTCGCCGAAGCCATAGACGATGAGCCCATGCTCGCGGATCCGCGCGGCGAGACGGGTGAAATCGCTGTCACTCGTCACCAGGCAGAACCCATGAAAGCGCCCGGTATAAAGCAGGTCCATCGCATCGATGATCATCGCACTGTCCGTCGCGTTCTTGCCGGTGGTATAGGCGAATTGCTGCACCGGTTGGATCGAATGATTTAACAATTCCTCTTTCCATTTGCCGAGCCTGTCGCTGGTCCAATCCCCGTATATGCGCTTCACACTGGCCGTGCCATAGATCGCCACCTCTGCCAACAACCCGCTGACAATTTTGGGCGAGGCATTGTCCGCATCTATCAACACGGCCAGGGATTTAAGTGAGGTAGCGTTTTCAGGTGCCGTCATGGGAAACGCATCGTAGCTGAACCCCCCACGCTGGCAACCCCGGAAAAACAGCCGCTTTACCAATTATTGATGCGATCGCATCAATAATTGGTAAAGCCAGGGGTCATGATGGTGCGGGCAAGTTCCGCTAACCAGCGCGCCGGCGGCGGGAGGACCTGCGTTGTCGCTCAGCGCAAGCCGACCGGTGGTCCGAGGATTTCGCGCATCAGGATGGCGCGGCGGATTTCCTTGCGGCTGCGCAAACTGCCGAGCAGGCCGGTTTTGGCGTGTTGCGCGGGGTTGACGTGGCGCTGGGCCGCAGACACGCGGGTGCGGGTGGCGACCGCTCCGCCGGTGGTGGTGGTCTTGGAGGAGGCACCGGGGGTTGGCGTCTTGGTTTCGCGGCTGTGGCGCAGGCGCACCTGCGGATCATGCGGCCGGTTGAGTCGGGCCGGGGTATCATATAACTCAACCGGCAAGACCGGCGGAACGGTTGGGGGCCTGAGCGGTGGCGGGCTTGGCCTGACAATAGGCGGCGGGGCCGCAGGCTCCGCTTGCCGCTGCGGCTGCGGCCAACCGCTGTCGGGTCCGAACACGTCCTCCTCACCCGCCATTTCCTCACGCTCCTGGCTTTCCTCTTGTTCCACTCGTTTCATATCCATGCGCCGCTTCACCCACGTGCCCAGCGCCAACGCAAGCAATAAAACGATTTGAAAGTGATCAAAGATCCAGTCCATAAGAATAAGCTGAAATGGTTAGGTCATTGGTCACTGGTCATTGGTCATTGGTAAAGAGAAAGCATTGACACTTCTTATTCCAACTCATGACTCATGACCCATAACTAATAACTAATGACCAATGACTAATGACTCATGACTACTCCCCCTTGGCGATGTTGCCGCGCATCTGGGTGTCGGATTTGACATTCTCCATCCGATAGTAATCCATCACGCCGAGATGACCGCTGCGAAAGGCTTCTGCGATGGCCAGCGGCACTTGGGCTTCCGCCTCGACCACCTTGGCTTTCATTTCCGCGACGCGGGCGATCATTTCCTGTTCGAGCGCAACGGCGGCGGCGCGGCGGATTTCCGCCTGCGCCTGGGCCATGTTCTTGTTAGCCTCGGCCTGCGCCTCCTGCAGTTTGGCGCCGACGTTTTCGCCGACATCGACGTCGGCGATATCGATCGAGAGGATTTCGAAGGCGGTGCCCACATCGAGGCCGCGATGGAGGACGACCTTCGATATGCTATCAGGCGACTCGAGCACGGTCTTATAACTGGCGGCCGAGCCGATGGTGGTGACGATGCCTTCGCCGACGCGGGCGATGATGGTTTCCTCCTTGGCGCCGCCGACGAAGCGGTCGAGGTTGGTGCGCACGGTGACGCGGGCACGGACTTTCACTTGGATGCCGTCCTTGGCGACGCCATCGATGGTCACACGACCGGACGCGGGATTCGGACAATCGATGACTTTCGGATCGACCGAGGTGCGGACGGCTTCGACGACGCTCTTGCCAGATCCCTTGGTGGCAAGGTCAATGGCGCAGGCGCGATTCCAATCGAGCGTGATGCCGGCCTTTTGCGCGGCAATGAGCGCCTGGATGGTGGGGATCACATTGCCACCTGCCAGAAAGTGCGCCTCGATATCATTGATAGGGATTTCAATGCCGGCTTTCTTGGCGGTGATCCGGGCATCCACCACCATGCCGTAGGGCACTTGGCGCAGCCGCATGGCCACCAGATCGGTGAACCCGACGTAAGCCCCGGCAAGCCAGGCTCGCAACCAGACGCTGAAGAACGACAGGATGATGCCAAACAGCAGCAAGCCGAGGATGGCAAGGACTATCAGGATGATGGTGGGCAGGTTGAGGATGCCTGTGTCGGTGGCTGCGATGGAGTTCATGGCGGATGAAATCAGATTGGATGAATGGAACATGGTGATGGTGTGGTGGGGTGTTAGATGGCGGGCTGGTTGGTTGGGGTTTGGGAAACAATCAGGCGGAAATTGTCGGTGTCAATCACTTCGAGCATGGTCCCGGCGGGCACCTGGCCGGATTGGCAGTATGCTTCGTAGCGTTGTCCATCGACGCGGATGTAACCGCTCGGCGAGAGCATCGTGAGCGCCTCGGCGGATTTGCCGATCAGAGCGCGGGCCTCTGCGCCAAACGCCGCGCTGACCCCGGTGATCTCGCTTGTTAGAAACGCGCGGCGGCCGATCCTGGTCCTGGGCAAAACGCGGAACTCGAGGTAAAACGTCGAGCCGAGGATCGCACCGGGCACGATTACCTCCACCGCGAGTAACAGAATCCCGAGCGCGAAAAACAGAATGATCAGCGTCATGACCGCACCTCCACGATTAGGCCGAATTCAGAAACCCCGGTGACCGTCACCGCCACGCCCGCATCGGCGAATCCCATGGCGAGTTTCGCCTCGTAACGCCTGCCGGAAATCTCCACATGGCCGCTCGGGAAAAGCGCGGTGGCCGCGATGCCGGTGCGGCCGATCAAGTCCTTGCCTTCGAGTCCGCCCGTGCCGCTGGCATTGAGCGCGCGGTGGACGCCGTGCGTGACTACTGTTTGAAAACCAAAGTTTGATCGGAGCAAAGCGATGAGCATCACCGACCACGAGGCCTTGGCCCGCGTCATCGAACACCGTGAAATTTTCCATGACGAGATGTTGGCGCTGATGCGCCGCATCATGTCCGGCGAGATGTCGCCAGTGATGGGCTCCCGACAATGCCAGGATCATCACCCCCGGGAACAAGAATACCTCGATGCCCACCAGCACCACCCCTAACAGGAAGCACAACAACGGTTCATACCCGGAAAGTCCCGCCACCTGGTGACCGAAAAACACCACCACTAACAGCGCGATGCCCGTGATGCCGAAGATCCCGAAACCCGGCGTCTTGAACTCGATGAACAAACATAACAATCCGCCGGCCAGCAACAGCGGCGTCAGACTGGTGAGGTATTGCGCGAGCTGCTCCGACCAGGTGACCTCCAGCCGGATGGCCGTGTGATTTCCCACCCCGTGGAGTTTATCTAACAACACGGTCATGTTCTCCGCGATGCCCGCGCCTAACAACGGCTGGGGCGGATCGCCGTAAAGTTTGACCGCTTCCTGCGCAGTCAGGGAGAGCAGTTCACCTTTTTGCTTGATGACCTCCTCGCCGATTTTGAATTCCGTATCGATGTCGATCATCGCAGAGATCACCTTGCCGCGGTAGCCTTTGCCTTCCGAGGCTGAGCGGACCCGCGCCTTGAGGTAACTGACGATTTTGCCGCGCATGGTGGCGTCGATCTCGCCGCCGGTGGCGAGCACGGGGGCCGCCGCGCCGATCACTCCGCCGGGTGCGAAATAGATCTCATCGGTGCCCGCGGAAATGAGCGCCCCTGCGGAAATCGCCTCGCGGTTGATATAGGTCACGGTTTTGCCGGGAAACTTCTCGAGCGCCTTGAGCATCTCAAACGTGACATCGAGTGCGCCGCCCGGTGTTTCCATGTCGAGCACGATGGTGTCCACCTTTTGCTCGATGGCCTCCTTCAGCCCGCGGCGCAAAATATAGAGTTCCGGTTTGGCGATTGGCGCGCGCACCGGGATGATCACCACTTTCGCGGGCGCGGATTTTTCCCTCCCCGGCTCTACGGCACGCGCCTGTACGGCCGGCAAAATCGCCAGCCCCGCCGCAAAAATGCCGGATATAACTTGTCTCACGTGCGGCAATATATCCGCCCCGGCCACGACATGCAAGCTTGCGATTGGAAACCGGTAGGGAGTGGCGGCCTCACCGCGCTGTGATTGACCTGGAGAATTTGCGCCACCCGTGAGGGCATCCCTAAATAATCACCTCCGCATTGTTTCCTTGAAAGAAGTGCGTTTTTGTCTGTGTATCGGCACGTCGTATGAATCATTCATTCACCACCCACCGCCGATTCGCGTGGCTCGCCGCCACCTGTGCCACAACATTCATTTATGCCGCAGCAGGTGCCGAGGTGCATTCGGCCCTTGATGTCGCCTTCGCCGCCGATGGCAAAACCTTGGCCGTTACCGATGCCACCAGCCCTTCCGTGGTCCTCATGGATCCCGCAACACGCACCATCCTGCGCA
>JAPLUJ010000675.1:0-8455 GCA_026397695.1 Verrucomicrobiota bacterium
GAGCCGGAGGTCGGGGTGACGCTCAGATCGCCCATGCGCAACGTTTGGTCCAACGTCAGCTCGATCGTGCCTTGCGGGGTTAGAGCACGGCCTGCCAGTCCGGCGTAGTCGGTGCCATACCGATAGACGCGGAACACCGCGTTCATGTATTGGTCGGTGCGGACCGGATCGACGGCAATGCTGCCACCCTGGGTCAGCGGACCGCTATCGGTGACAGGGCACAGGTATTGCCAGACGCACTCGCCGGCGCTGGTGACTTCGAACAGGTTGCCCTTCACACCCTCGCAGATCAGGGTGTTGCCGTTAGGCAGGCGTTGGCAGCCGGAGATTTCCGCCGAGTAGAAGTCGGTCGCCGGACTGCTGGCATAGGTCCACACCGGCAAAGCCGGTCCGAACGCGGTTCCGCTGGCAATAGTATAATTGCCGGCGGCATCCACCGGCGGCACTATCTGGTTGATGGTCGAGTAGCCGCGGCCGATGCCGTTGTTGAAGATGAGGATGTTGCCGGCACCGGGGCATCCGGCGGGGATCCAGTGGGTGTGGTGTTGTTGATAGAATTGCTGGTTGGCGTTGGTGCCGCGGTCGTATTGCTGCGGGTTGCCCCAGCGGTAGAGGATGTCGCCGCCCTTGTTATAGCGTCCCCCCGCATGACTGGCGGCCTGCGCGGTGGTCGTCTGATGATCGATGACAAACAGCTCGCTGTTGCCCCGGATGCTCAGCATCACCTGATCCAGTTCGGCGTTGTAATCAATCCCGTTCACATGGTTCCAGAACTGCGGGATCATCATGCCTGTGCCATTGACATCGATCAACTCGGGATGGTTGGTCACCACGCCGTAGTTATTCTTGGTGGCATCGTAATCCTGGATCATGTGATCCCAGATGTGCCATTGCCAGACGACAGTGCCGCCATAGGGCTTGGACGGAGCCACTTCAATGATGTAGTCGGGCAGCATGTAGCCATTGGTGATGCTGGTGTCCAGCTGGCTCGGTTTGAAGCCGGCGGCGATCACCTCGGCATAGGTTTTTTTCTCGGCCACCAGCACCAGCACGTTTCCGTTAGGCAATACCTTGAAGTCGTGGTGCGCGATGTAGTTCGAGCTGTAGTAATCGAAGGCCCAGACCATGGTGCCGTCCCAGTCGTATTCCTCGATGCGCCCGCCCTCGCCGCCGCCGGTCGAGGGGCCGCCGCTCATGATCATGCAGGCGCGGATCATGTGCCCGTTCTCCAGCAGATACGCCGAGCGCCCCGGTTCATATTCGCTGGACCACCGATGAACCACCTCACCCGCGTTGTTGATCAGGTAGGTCTTGGTGTGGTGCATCGGTGCCATCAGGGTGTAGCCGTCATAAGCGCCGGAGCTGTTATAAAACAGGCCCAGCGTCGGGTCCGCAGCCACCGTGTAGGACAGCCTGGTGGACGGCGCATCTGACGGATACGTGGTGGCAAGGCCGGCCCCGTCGGTGGCGGTCAGGTAATAGCTCACCGTGGTGCCCGCAGGCAGCGCCGGGATCTGGCCGCCATACGTGCCGTCGCCGGCCGCGCCGTCCTCGTGCAACCCGTCGTCCAGCATGGCAATCGTGGTGGAACTGCTGCCCTCCGAGGTGACGACAACGGCGATCTGGTCGAGGTCGATTCGGTGGTCGGTACTGGTGCCGCCACCGGTGAACTGGAAGCGCATTTTGAGTGTGCTGACGAGTTCGCCTGCGGCAAGGTCGTAGTGGTATTGTGTCCAGCCATGGGTACTTCCCGTGTCCTCGTGCAGCCGTGTCACGTAGCTGTTTCCGGTGCCGGTGGCGTCGAGTTGAAAGGCCCAGCCTGCGGTGCTGTTTGCCAAGCCGAGGGTTTGGATCCAGAACTCGACATAGCCCGAAGCGGCGGCGGCATTGATGGTGGCGGTTGTGGCCATCATGGCTCCTGTTAGCGTGTTGAGGGTGTTGCCACCTTTATACTCCATGCCGCAGGCATTGCCGGTCCCGTAATTCGATCCGGTACGCTGCTCGAAATAGCTTCCCGTCACTGTCCATGCGTTCCCCGCGCTGCTGCCGGTCCATGGCTTGACCGCCGTGGAAGCCATCGTCTCGGTGAAGACGGTGGTCGTGGTGGGGGTGCCGCTGCCGCCCGTGGAATACGTCAGCGTGGCGCTGGCGACGCTGGCGTCGTCGGTCATCCGGGCGGTGACCCACACCGGGTAGCTGGGTGTCGGCGTGGTGGGCGTGCGAGTCGTGAGGGTGATGGCAGGGGCGGCATTGGCGACGGTCATTGCCAAACCCTGGGTACGCATTTGGATCGAATAAAGGGCGGCTTCGGTGGTGATGAAAAGCGTCCGCCGGTCGGCTCCGGCAAAGCACAGGTTGGTCGGACGGTCCACCACGTTGATCGTCTGGAGCAGGACGCCTGCCGAGCTATAGACCAGCACGTCGCTCGACGTGAGATACACATTGCCATCGCCATCGGTTTTTATGCCGTCGGATCCAACCGATACAAAGAGTGTCTTGCCAGTCAGGGAGCCGTCGGAGTTGATGGTATATTTGTAGGTGGCGCCCGCGCCGTAGTCGCTCACGTAGAGGGTGGTACCGCTGGCGGTGCCCGCGATTCCGTTAGGTTTCATCATGTCGCTGATCACCCGTGTCACGGTGCTGCGGTCGGCGCTGATATAGTAAACGTGCTGGCCGTCCTGCACCTGAGTGCCGAAAAACACCGGATCCGTGAAATAGATGCCGCCCTTGGCATCGATCCAAAGGTCATTGGGTTCGTTGAAACGCATGCCGTTATACTGGGATGCCAGCACGGTCACTACTCCGGACGGGGTGATGGATACAATCCGGCCGTTGGTTCCCTCGCAGGCGATGAGGTTGCCGGAGGCATCGAAAGCCAAGCCGTTGGATCCGCCCGAGTTCGTGCGGAAAACCGACAATTGTCCGGTGGCCGACCACTTGCGGATGGTGTTGGCCGTGATGTCCGAAAAAAACACATTGCCACTGGTGTCGGCCGCCGGCCCCTCGCCGAACTGCAGGCCGGTGACCAACGCCGCGTTGCTGGCACCAGGCTGCACCAGGCTCGTGGTCTTCAGGACCACGCGGAATCCGACATGATAGTAGGGGTGGTTGGGGTCGTCCGGCCCGCGATAGTAGCCGGGGTCGCGGTTGGCCGTCCTACTGTGTCCATAGTATTCCGCGCCGTTATACCAATTGCCGCCGCGCAGCACGCGATAGGGGTTGCCGTCAGGCATCGGATCGCCCGTCGTCGGTCCGGTGGGATTGCTCGACGGGCTGACGGAATAGTAACCGTTGCCATACCAATCGTTGCACCATTGCCAGACGTTGCCCGCCATGTCATAAAGTCCGTAGCCGTTGACAGCGTTGGATGTCTGATAGCTGGTTTGGCTTCCGGGCCAGTTGAACTCGCCCTTGAGGTGAAGCTGGCCGTTGTAAAAGCCCACCGGGGTGGTGCACGGGTAATCGCCCGATTCGTAGGGATCGCCCGAGCTTTGCCAGTTGGACCAGGTTCCGTCGGTATTCGGATAGTCTCCCCACGGGAACATGGTGTAGGTGTTGCCGCCGTTGGCGGCATACTCCCATTCGGCTTCGGTCGGCAGCCGGTAGCCGTTTTTACTGAAGGTGCAGGCCCACGTTGATAGATTGTAGCATTGCTGGTATCCTTGGACCGCGCTGAGCCAGTTGCCGTAGGCCGCCGCGCCCTCCCAGCGCACGCCCACCATCGGATGGTTGTCACGGCCTGTTAGAACAGAGAACGCGCCGCCGTCCCACACGATGCCGCTGTAAACCACGCCATAGAGTGTGGATGACCGGGTTTCGCAATAGATCGTGCTGCCACCGGTCGCATAAACCAGGCCGTTGCGCACTTCGATCAGCCCTTGAGCCAGCGCCGAATTGAGATAGTCGCAGTATTGCCGGGTGGTGATGTCATAAGTGCCCATGCAGAACGCGTCGATCGCGACGGTATGGAGCGGCTTTTCGTCGGTGGGATGGGCCGGATCGGTGTAATTGAAGTGGTCGCCCATCGAGAACGAGCCCCGCGGTATCACGGAGAGCGCAGGAGCATTCAAGCTGGCCGGCGTCCCGCCGCGCACGCAGCGAACGTGCCACAGTCCGGTCTTGGCGGCGTAGCTTGTTAGACCGTAGTCACTATCCAAATACCAGGCTTGGGTCGTGTCGTTGGCCAACGATGTGGACGACCAGTAGCGCGTGGTGGTGGCGCCGGTGAAATACGTCTTGTCGAACGAGGGCGCGCGGAAGTTGTTGTCGCTAACCGATTGCAGCTCCTTGATGTTGGGCAAGCGCCAGTCGCTTTGTCCGCCCAGGGTGAGGCTTTCGGCATAGGCCAGCGACTGCTCCCAGGTCATCGTGGCCGACTCCGCCTGTTGCCATACCAGACCGGTGTGGTTGTCGGTCACCGTGCCGTCACCGTTGTTCGTTAGGTCGCCGGTGAAATGGGTGACGCCGGAGGTCAGGTCGGTAGCGGAAAACAGGGTGTATGTGCGGTTCGCGGAGGACTGGAAGCAAACGGCAAAGCCGGTGGTCTTGGAAACACTCTGGATGTGGAAATAGGAGAGCGCGCTGGTCGGCTGGCTATCCGCCAGATACTCGTGATAATTGTCCACGCCGTCCCCATCGGGATCCGCGGTGGAAACAGAGGTGGAGGATGTGGTCTTGCCATCGCCGCCAAAGTAGCCCGCCCGCCACCAATCGGGGATGCCGTCGCCCACAGTGTCGGTTTCCTTCTGCACCACATAGGCATAGGTGCTGGCAGGTGCGTCCTCGGGATCGGAGGCGGAAAAACCCGTGTCATCCGTTGCTGTTATGTAGTAGCTCACCGCGGTTCCCACCGCCTGAGCCGGGATCTGGGCCCCATAAACGTGGTCGCCAGCGGTGCCGTCGCCGTGAGCACCGTCGTCAACCATCGTTAGAGTGGCGGTGCTTCCGCCGCCCGAAATCACCGTGACGGTGATCTGGTCAAGATTGATGCGCGGTGAACTGGAAGCGCATCTTGAGTGTGCCGACCCGTTCGCTGCTTTCGAGGGTGTAAGTATACTTTTGCCAAGTGTGGCTGCTGCCCGTGAGTTCGCTCAGGCGCGTCACATAGCCACTCCCGGAATCGAGTTGGAAGGTCCAGCCATCCGTGCCGTCGAGGGTCAGGGTTTGGATCCAGAATTCCACGTAGCCCGACGTGCCGGCGGCATTGATGGAGTTGGTGGTGGCAATCATCGCACCGGTCAAGGTGTTGTTAGTGGTCTGACCTTTGTATTCCAGACCACAGGCGTTGCCCGTGCCGTAGTTGGCCTGGGTGCGCTGTTCGAAATAGCCGCCTGTAACCGTCCAGGTGTTCACGGCACCAGTGCCGGCCCAGGGCTTGGGCACCGCGGTGGCGGTCATCGTCTCGGTGAAGACGGTGGTGGTGGTGGGCGTGCCGCTGCCGGTCAGGTAGGTGAGCGTGGCACCGGCGACGCTGCCGCCATCGGTGATGGTGCTGGTGACCCAGACGGCGTCCGTGGCGGCGGGGGCCACGGGCGTGCGGGCCGTGTTGGCGATCACGGGCGCGGTGTTGCCCGTGATCGTCGCACCGGATGTTAGGGTGTGCCCGGAAAATCCGGCGAAGCTGGCGGCGTAACGCGTGGCACGCGGCACGGCATTGGTCATGGGCAGGGTGTCGCCGATCGCCGGCACAATCCCGGAAGCCGTCACCGGCTTGATGTATTCCCAGGCCACATTGCCATCGGCATCGACTTCGACCAGATAGCCTGTGGTGGTCGCGCAGACCAGCGTGTTACCATTGGACAGGCGCAGGGCGCTCGACCCGAAATGGCTGAACAGGGTGTGGTTTCCAACCGAACTGTAATTCCATGTGACCTGTTTTGAAAGCGACTGGTTGGCCTTCATGGTGTCCTTGTCAAAGGTCCAGGTATCGTATCCGGCTGTTGGCGGGTTCACGTAGGTTCCCGTATCGACCTTGCTGGAGTTCAGGTAGGGGTTGATCTCGAAGACATAGGACTGCGGGGTTCTCTGATAGAGATACTGGTTGTTGCTGAACACCAGCAGGTGCCCCGCCCCGCTCAGGCCGCTGGCGATCCACTGCGCGTTGCTGCTGCCGCCGATCTGCTTGTTGCCGCTGGTGGCGGTTTCCCAGTTGATGCCGACCGACGGTGCCGTCCCCTGGCTGTAGCGGGCCGGGTCGCCGAAGCGATAGAGAAAATCGCCCGCAGTGGTGGCAGCCAGCGCGATGCTGCCGCTCGGGTTGCCCGTCAGGAACGTGTTGCCGTGGTCGATCACATAGAACTCGCCCTGGCGCGAATTGACCACGATCTGGTTGAGCGACTGGTTGAAGTCCAGTGAATTGCAGTCCAGCCAGTTGCTTTGCAGCGGCCGGCCCGGCAGGTTGAGGTGGATCTTGCCCGGATAGTCGGCGATGGTTTTTCCCGTGGCGACATAGTTGAGCTTCGTGGCATCGACACTTGGGATGGCGTGGTCCCAGAACGACCATTCCCAAATGATATTGCCGCTCATATCGACCTCGACGATGGTTTCGATCTGGGCTCCCACATACTGGGCATCGGCCGGGTCACATCCGGCGGCCAGACACTGGGCGTGGGTCACGTCCTTGTTGGCCAGATAGAGTGTGGCATAGGCCCCGAGCTTCGGGTCATAGATGAGCTTGAAATCGCCGTGGGGATGGTAGCCGCTACGGGTTTCATAGTATTGCCAGATGGTGCTACCGTTCCAGTCGATCTCCTTGAGTCCGGTGTTGCCGCTGGCGTCGGTGGCCCAGTCGAGCACGTTGCCGCTTTCCAGCAGCCGTGGATCCGTTCCGGTGGCCCATGTGTGCGCCACGCGCCCCTGCATGTCGATCAGATAGGCGGTTCCCTGGGTGCCGAAGAACGTGTAGCCATTGGCGGCCTTGGTCGCGTCCCAATACTGGGTTTCGGTCTGGCGCTGCATCGCTTGATAGTTGGTGGTGCCGGCATAAGGATGATCGACGGCGGTGCGTCCGGCAATGGTGGAGCCCCCTGTCAGCGTGCGGACGGCGAGGGCCGGGTGGTCGGCCTTGTAGCGATAGGCGCGGAAGATGGAATTTACCATCGGCAGCCGGTCGCCAAGGGTCAGCACTTTGCCGTCGGTGGTGACCGGCACGATGTAATCCCAGATCGCCGCGCCTTCGGGCGTGACCTCCAAGATGTAGCCCTCGGTATCCGCGCAGACCAAGGTGTTACCGTTAGACAGGCGCTGGGCGCTGCAGCCGATCTGGCTGAAGACCGTCAGGTTGCTCGCGCTCGAATAGTTCCACACCACCTGCTTCGAGATCAGTTTGGGCGCCTTGTCAGTCACCGCGAGCGGCATGACCGTGTTGTAGCCCGCGTCGGGCGGATTGACATAGGACCCCGTGTTGTTGCCGCTGGCGTCCAGATAGGGATTGATCTCCATCACATAGGATTGGGAGGTGTGCTCGGATAGATACTCCGCGTTGTTGAAGATGAGGAAATGGCCGGCTCCCGTGAGTCCCTCGGCGATCCACTGGATGCCATGAGCGCCGCCCATCTGTTTGGTGCCGGTGGTCGACTGGGTCCAATCCTCCAGGATCGACGGTTTGTCGCCCTGGTCATAGCGCGCCGGATCACCGAAGCGGTAAAGAAAATCGCCCGCGCTCGTGGCCGCCAGGGCGATGTTGGCCGTCGGATTCCCCGCAATGAACGTGTTGCCATGGTCGATCACATAGAACTCGCCCTGCACCGAGTTGACCACGATCTGGTCGAGCGCCTGGTTGTAGTCCAGCGAATTGCAATGCAGCCAGTCGGCTTTCAAATTGTGGCCGGCGAGGTTGATGTTGAGTTTGTTAGGGTAGCTGGTGATCGTCTTGCCCGCGCCCACGTAGTTCGACTTGGCGGCCGAGTAGTCCTGGATCAAATGGTCGAAGAAGCACCACTCCCAGACGATGGTGTTGGTCTTGGTGACGGAGTTATAGTAAACCTCGACCAGCGCGTCCATCTGCACGCCGGTGGACGGTGCGCGCGATGGATCGGCCCCGGCGGCGATCAACTGGTCGTAGGTCAGGTCCTTGTTGGCAATATACAGGGTGGTATAGGCGCCGAGCTTCGGATTGAACATCCGCAGGAAATCGTGGTGCGGGTGATAGGTCGAGCGGGACTCGGTGTATGTCCAAACCGTGGTGCCGTCCCAGTTGACCTCCTTGAATCCGCCGAACCCGCTGGGGTCGTTCGTGGTCGCATCCAGGATACTGCCATCGTTGAGCAAGTGCGGGTTGTTGCCAATGGGCCAAGTGTGGACCACGCGCCCCTCCATGTCCAACAGATAGGACGTGCCGCTTACGCCGAAAAAGTTATACCCGTTGTCCGCGCGGGTCGCGTCCCAGTATTGGAGTTCGGTCGGCCGAGCCAGCGCGTCGTAGGCGTGAAGGGTTGCCATTGTTCCAAAGACAGCG
>JAPLUJ010000675.1:8558-12911 GCA_026397695.1 Verrucomicrobiota bacterium
TGGCGTGGATGCATGTTTTAGCGTGCATGACTCATCTCCCTCCTAGTTCGCGGTGACTGCGGCGAACAGGAAATCGGTGTTGGGAACTTCGGGCATGTCGATGGCCCGCGAGTACAGGTAAGCGCCGCTGCAGGTGAACTTGGCATCCAGATTGCGCAGCTTGAGCAATGTCTTCTTCTGCTCCGCCGTCAGGGTTTTGGCCACCTGCGCAAAGGCCGTGGCGTAGAAATACGAGATCTCGCCGTCCAACTCGCCGTATCTGCGCGACAGGGCGAGCACGTGGTCCTTGTTCACGACCGCTTCCTTCATGAAGCGCCGCAACTCGGTCGCGATGGCGCGACGCGTCGTGACAATCTCGGCGAGATCCGCCCGCTGCCGGTCCACCAGGCCGGTGACGAGTTGGCGCTGTTGTTCCGTTAGAGTAGCGAGAAACGCCTCGCCGCTGTCACCCGTCAGCGAGGTGCTGATCGAGTAGTTGGCGTTGCCCATGGCGGGAATGTCCTTCATGTAGAACGACCCGAAGTAAGTGGCGTGGCGTTCCGGACAGAAATACACGTCAGCCTCGACATTGCCCGCATACCAACTGAACATCTCGCTGGCGTAGGTCATGACGGCCACATGGGCGGTATGTGACAGACTCTTCTTGTCCACCTGGTCCGGCAACTCCGGCCAGGTTGCGGAATTGTTGAAGGCCATCTTGGCGAGGGCTTCCTTCTGTTTGTCGGTGAACGTGCGGACGATGCCGCCGAGCACCTCGGCGCGCCGGTAGCTCAACAGACCATCGATTTCATAGATTTTGGCCGTGTATTTCCTCACCGCTTCGCGGTTGAGGCCGGCGCTGGACTTGGGGATATCGCCCTCGAGTTGCCGACAAAACGCCTTGATCAGCGGAAAACGCATCCGCACAAAGCCGGTGAGCATCTTCTCCTGCTCCAGCGCCAGGGCGACGAGCTGCGCTTTCTGTTTTTCGGTCAGAATGGACAGTACATTGTTGGCCGCCCGCGGCACAAACGACGTGTTGTGGCCTAACTGGTTGGTGTCCACGTCGCGCATGTATTGGAAGCCGCAGAAATCCGCCACCTTGCCCGGCGGCAGGAAGGTGTTGCAACCGAAGTCTCCTGTTAGGAATGCCAGGCCGTCAAAGGCGATGGTGGTGAGCTGGGCGCGGTCCGAGACCGCCTGCTCGATCGAGTATTGCCCCTGGCCCTGCGGTTCCCTTCCACCTGCCTGCGGTCCTCCCACGCCGGGTTCTTGCGGGCCGGGCCCATTTTCTGCTCCTGGCTTGGGTTCACCCTCAGGCCGGGGTGGCGCGAGGTCGCGCAGTTTTTCCGGATCGAAACCGGCGGCTTGGATGGCATCGTTCATGACCGGTCCGCCGCGCATGCCCGCCTGCCGGAATGCCTCATGGATGGCTTTGGCCTGGTCGGCGGTGAGCGTGTTGGCCTGATACTTGGAGAGGATGGTCTTGACCTGCTCCTTTTGCTTTTCAGTTATGGTCTCAGCAGGCCGCTGCCGGTCCCCGCCGCGGGCGTTGCCTGTTTCGTTAGATCCGTCTGCGCGCGGCGGCGGCCCTTGCCCGTCGCGTGGTGGGTTGCCGCCCTGGGCGGTGAGGATGCAGGTGGATGCGCCGAGTGCCAGCGCGCTGATGATATACTTGGTTTTCATGATGTTGGTTGGGGTTGGTTAGATTTCCAGCTATTATTGTTTCATGGCCATGGGCCGCCGGCGCGCTGGCTATGCGTTGTGGCCACCGGAGAGGGGCTTGCTCGGGTTATCATGAATGACTGTGGTCGTCTTCATGACGCGACTTTACGACTACCAACCTTAAGGCAACATGAAGACGCCAAAAAAAATCCGGTTTTTTTTGGGCGGCCATTTGCGTTCGAGCGGTCCGATAGGCAGGGACCTTTTTCCGAAAGGTCCGTGTGAATGGTCGCGAATGAAAATCCGTGAATGAATGGCACTTGAGTCTCGCACATTCTCAGTTCATTCACTCGGACGCGTCGGAAACGCGTCCCTGCCCGACATGGCACACGGGTCGATCGTGGCCGGGACCATAGCGGAACTTGGGCTTGGCGTGAGGCAGTGTGGTGTCCTTGGGCCCGGATGGTCAGGAGGAACCCGCCATAGGTGATGGTCAAAAGGCGGATCCTTGGTTATACTCGCTGGACAAGCCCCTTGTCCAGCGAACCCCAACCGGCCAGCGACCAATAATTAAGTGTCAGTCCCTTTATCTGCGCATCACCATGGGGCATCCACCCGCCTCAAGCGTCGCGCCGCGACGCAAACCATATCTAACGCCCTGGTCCGTGGGTTGAAACCCACGGCTACCCTCGGTGGTCGCGCCGCGACCTTCCCATTCACGCCGACGGTCATAGACCGCCGCTAGATGGCGATTCAAGGGCTTTGTGGTCAGAAATATCCGCGCTTCTTATGGGTTGGGACGGGGCGCCGGGCGTTCGCGTTTGTCGCGCGGCTGTTCATTGATTTGGTCGAGACCGGTTTTGCCTTTTTGGGAGGCGGGCAGTTCGATCACGCCTTTTGGTGTTAGATCGCGACTGGCGAGTCCGGGGTCGTTAGGCGCGTAGCGGTGGACCTTGAAGACCGCGTTCCACAGGTGGCCGCGCATGTCCTTGCCGGGGAGTTCGCCCTGCGCGAGGATGCCGCCGCGCACCATCGGGTTGACGTATTGCCAGACGGTTTCGCCGGCGGGCGTGACTTCGAAAAGATTGCCGACCACCCCGGCGCAGACCAGCATGTTGCCGTTAGGCAGGCGGTGGGTGCCGGAGATTTCCGCGGAGAAGAAATCGGTGCGGGTTTTGGCCTCGTAGTGCCATACCGGTTTGTCCGGCCCGTAGGGCTTGCCTTCCGTTAGAGCATACCGGCCGTTGGCATCGAGCGGCGGGACGATTTCCTCGATGCTCGACCACCCGCGGTCATAGCCGTTGTTGAAGATCGTGATATGGCCCGCGCCGGGCGATCCCTCGGGAATCCACTCCGCGTCGTGTTGTTGGACGAGTTGCTTGTCAACGGCGGTGCCGCGCTGATAGGCGGCGGGATTTCCCCAGCGATAGATGAGGTCGCCGCCCTTGCCGTGTTTGCCGCCGCTGTGGCCGGCGGCTTCCTGGGTGGTGGTGCCGTGGTCGATAATCCAGATCTCGTTGCAGCCGCGCACGCTGAGCAGGATCTGGTCGAGATGCGGGTTGTAGGCGAGCGAGTTCATGTGGTTCCAGAACGCGGGGGAACTGCGGCCATTACAGTTGACATCTATCAACTCCGGATGGGTGGCGGGCTCGCCAAAGTTCGGTTTGGTGCGGTCGCGGTTTTGGACCAGGTGATCCCAGACGTGCCATTCCCAGACGATTTTCCCGCCTTGCGGATAGATGGGTTCGATTTCCACCACGGCATCGGGCACCAGATAGTCATCCCGCATGAGAGCGGAATCAAATCCGGCCGCCTCCGCCAGCTCGCGGGATTTGCGTTCCACCATCAGCGCGAGCACGTGGCCGTTGGGCATCGGCTTGATGTCATGATGCAACTGATAGTCACGGGTGGCGTGGTCAAACTCCCAGACCAGCTTGCCGTCCCAGTCATACTCCTCGATGCGGCCGCCTTCGCCGCCGCCGGTGCCGCCCTGCACCTTGACCATGCAGGCGCGCAGCAGGTGGCCGTTAGGTAACAGATAGGCGGATTGACCGGGTTCATAGGCGCTCTTCCATTGGTTCACAATGCGGCCCTGGTTATCCATCAGATATGTCACGGTGTTGTGCTTCGGTGCCATCAACGTATAACCGTTGCAGGCCTTGGGCGTGTTGAAAAACAGTCCAATGGTTTGGCCCGGATTGGGTGATACCGGCGTCTTGTTTTCCGGCATGGCGGCGCGACCACCACCACCGCCGCCGCCACCACCGCCACCGGCGCGGGGTCTTGGTTGAGCTGGGCCGTTATCGTTGCCACCGGGTGGGCGGCGGTCCTGGTTGCCACTGGGTGGCATTAGACGCTCGCCACCCGGCCGCGCAGCGGATTTGCCCCCGCCCTCCCTGGTTTCGTTAGCTCCGCGGGCCGTTCCGCGCGACTCCGCCGGGTCGGTCGCCCCCTCGGGCCGCGAGTAAACCACATGCAATTCCGCGGTGGCGAGCGTGCGATCCTTGATCGCTGCCAGCAAGGCATCGCGGCTGACCTTTTCAGGGGAAACATTGATCTGTGGCGCAGCCGACAAGGCATAGAGGGTGTAGATATATTTTTTTTCGCCCGGGCCTTTGGAATGCGGTGGGGCATATCCGGCGCGGTTGTTCACGCTGTTGCCGCCCAGGATGCCGATGTTCCGGACATTTTTCGGCAGGCTTGTGACAT
>JAPLUJ010000675.1:12922-23857 GCA_026397695.1 Verrucomicrobiota bacterium
CCGGGATTTGAGAGAGCACCCAATACCATTTGATTTGATCCGGTGCCTGATGGTGCATGATGAGGGCATAGCTCTTGCTGCCGGACGGCGCGCCGCTCCATTCCAGCGGCAAGGTCGCGCTGGCACCATCACCGGTAAACTCCCTGGGCAGCGTGCCGCCATCGGCCACTGCCGGGCTGCGCAACACAAAGCCACTCTTGGGTGCCACAACCGCAGGTGACGTGTCGCCAGCAGGCTGGTTTGGCGTCCGTGGCGGGCGTGCACCCGCGCCCGCACTACTGCGTTCGACCCGCTGCACAGGCGTCGGTTTGATCGGCGGGCGGCTTTCGGCATTGACGGGCAGCACCACGCGGAACCCGAGGTGATAGAACGGATGGTCAGGGTCCTGCGGGCCGCGGAAGTAGGATGGATTGCGGTTGGACACGCGGCCATGGCCGTTTTCGCCGTTATACCAATTGCCGCCGCGCATACCGCGGTATGCCTTGCCGTCGGGCATCGGACTGCCCTGCGCCGGACCGGGCGGATTGTCTTTGGGACTATAGGCATAGTAGTCGCGTCCATACCAGTCGTTGACGAACTGCCAGACGTTGCCGGTCATGTCATATAGCCCGTATCCGTTCACGCCGTTGGCGGTTTGGAAGGTTTCCTGGGCACCCGGCCAGTTGAAATCCGCCTTGCGCTGCAATTGGCCGTTGAAAAACCCGACCGGCGTGGTCCACGGCTGCGGGCCGGCACGGAACGGATTGGTGGATTCCGGCCAGTTCGCCTTGGCGGCATCGGCGGCATCCCCCCACGGGAAATTCCAATAAGGTTTGTTTTGTCCGCCGCGGGCCGCGTATTCCCACTCCGCTTCGGTCGGCAGGCGATAGCCGCTCTTGTTGAAGTCACAGGCCCAAGTGGAGGTATCATAACAGACCGGCAGCTTGTTGCGCGCGCCCAGCCAGTTGCAATACGCCGCCGCACCGTGCCACCGGATGCATACGACCGGATGATTCTCCTTGTGGTCTAACACACCAAAGGATTTCCCATCCCAGGCGATCCGGCTGCAGGGCGAGAGCCCGCGCGTTTCACCCAACAGGTCGCTGCCGCCCGTGAGATAAACCCCGCCGTCCTTGCGCACCTCGATGTGTTTTTGGGCCAGCGCCGCATTGAGGAACCCGGCATACTCGCGGGTGGTGACATCGTGGATGCCCATGTGAAACGCATCGAGGCGCACCGTGTGAATGGGGGTTTCGTCGCCGCCATGTTTGGGGTCCACAAACCCGTGGTGATCGCCCATTTCAAAGGAACCGGCAGGAATCAATGCCATGCCGGGGATTTTCTCTTGTGCGAACGCACCGAGTGCACCCAACGCGCTGGCCAGTAGCAAGGGAAGAAAGGAATGGGGTGTCTTCATGCGCCCACCTTAGCCAACCGCAGATTAAGCCACCATGAATGAAGGGCCGTTGCGGAAAAAATTTTTGCGCGGAAAAGTTCTGCCGCAGGCCCGCGAAGGTATGGAGTGCGGTGGGAAGCGCAGCGCCACACCGCTTTGGCTGGAAACCGATCCCTTGCGCCAAAAACTTCTATCAACTTCCATCAGCGCCACCTAACGTCCACTGTGTGGGATGTGCGAGAGGCCATGCGGCGCTGCAACCCAGCCAAAGCGGTGTCGGCGTTCGTGCCTCACTCTGCCACCGCACTCCATGCTTTGGCCTCCGCACGGGCCGCGAAGGCATGGAGTGCGGTGGGAAGCGCAGCGCCACACCGCTTTGGCTGGAAACCGTTCCCTTGCGCCAACGGGTCTAGCGGATCAAAGAACCTGCCACACCGCTCATGAATGCGACCATCATGGCAACGATCACGGAGATGCCTCAATGCGTCAACTTCAAGCGCTTCCACCACCTTTCGCCGCCGGAACGCCAACGACCAAACCGAAGTATCCACCACCACCTTCATGCGCGTCTGCGGTGCTTGCGGTAATCGTAATCCTCGGAATAATCGACCGTCCCGAATAATTTGACAATCTGCTGCTGTTTGTGTCTGGCGATATACTCCTTCAAAGCTTCAGTCACCGCAGCCTTCTTGCTGCGATGTCGGCCAACGATGACCGCCTCCTTAAGGAGTGTCTGATCAATGTCCAGATTGGTTGCCATGCACAACGCAGCGCACAATCACCTGTGCGCGTCAAACCTCTTTATTCGCGAATTCCTTCCGTCATTCATCTCCCGTTCATCGAAGATCTGCGAGGATCGCTTAACTCCCGGCGGGAAATGACATGACAATACCGTACCGGGAGAGTAGAAATCCCACACAGAACATGAGACTGCTCATAGTGGAAGATGAACCGGATTTGTTAGCCGGCCTGGCGCGGGCGTTGCGCAAGCAGGGCTACGCCGTGGACACCGCCGCCGATGGCGAGGACGGCCTCTACAAGGCGGCCTCCACCGACTATGACGCCATCGTGCTCGACGTGATGCTGCCCATCCTCGACGGCTGGCAACTCCTGGCACGCCTGCGCCAAAGCAAGACCACCCCGGTGCTGATGCTCACCGCCCGCGACAGCAGCGCCGACCGGGTGCGCGGCCTCGACACCGGGGCCGACGATTACCTAGTCAAGCCGTTCGACGTCCCTGAGTTGTTAGCCCGCCTGCGCGCCCTGATCCGCCGCAGCGTCCATCAGGCACGTCCCACGATCGATATCGGCGACGTGCACATCGACACGGCGGCCCGCACGGTCACCCGCGCCGGCGAGCCGGTCACGCTCACCGCGCGCGAATACGTCATGCTGGAATATTTCGCCATGCATCGCGGCGAGGTCGTCACCCGCACCGCGCTGTATGAACATCTTTTTGACGAGAACGAAGCGACGCTTTCCAACATCCTCGACGTCCATGTGTTCAACCTGCGGAAAAAGCTCGGGCAGGAGTTCATTCTAACACGCCGTGGTCACGGCTACTCGATCGCATGAAATTCCTCCAATCCATCCGCTGGCGGCTGCAACTCTGGCACGGTGTGCTGTTAGTTGTGGTCTTGAGCGGATTCGGCATCACCGCCTACCGGCTGGAAATCGCCCGCCAAATCCGCCGCATCGATGAGGAGTTGCAACAGCGACTGCCGGTGCTGGTCAAGTCACAACATCCGGTACGGGGCGACCGCGAACGACGCGAACTCACCGTCTCACCCGCGGATGCCGTGCTATTCGACCGGCAGGGGGAAAACCCGTTCTATTATGTGGTTTGGCTGCGCCACGGCCAGCCCGTCAACCGCTCGGCCACCGCGCCACCGGATGTGCCCGAACCCCGACCCGGGGATCCGCCCACCCGCCTGCGCGGGGCGCTGCGCGAGACGTTTCTCTTTCCCGGTCCCGGCGATTGCGTGCTGGTCGGCCGCTCGATCGCCGGCGATCTGGCAGGATTCCGCCAGTTCGCGTGGTGGCTGACCGGCGTGGGCGCGGCGGTGCTCATGTTAGGACTGGCGGGCGGTGCCTGGCTCGTCACCCGCGCACTGCGCCCGATCCACGACATCAGCAGCGCCGCAGAAAAAATCGCCACCGGCGACCTGACCCGGCGCATCAGCACCACGGACTCCGAAAGCGAACTTGGCCAACTCGTCGGCGTGCTGAACTCGACCTTCGCCCGCCTCGATGCCGCCTTCACCCAGCAGGCCCGCTTCACTGCGGATGCCGCGCACGAGCTGCGCACGCCCGTCACCGTGATGCTGACCCACACGCAAAACGGCCTCGCCAGCGAATGCCTGAACGAGGAGCACCGCGAGGCGTTCGAAGCCTGCCAGCGTGCCGCCCAACGCATGCGCCGGCTCACCGAATCGTTGCTGACACTGGCGCGGCTCGAATCCGGTGATGCCACCGCCGCCCGCACGTCCTGTGATCTTGAGTCACTTGTCCACGAAGCCATCGAGCTGTTATTGCCGCTGGCCAAGGAGCGGAATGTTGAAATCGAAACCGAACTCACCCCGGTTTGCTGCGTGGGCCACGCCGAACAACTCGGGCAGGTCGTCACCAACCTTGTGAGCAACGGCATTTTCTACAACCGTCCCGGCGGCAGCGTGCGGGTGCAAGTCACCGCTGAATCCGGTGCCGCCGTGCTCACCGTGAGTGACACTGGCCGGGGCATCCCGCCGGATGACCTGCCGCACGTCTTCGAGCGCTTTTATCGCAGCGACAAAGCCCGCTTCAGCGTGACGGGACGCACCGGACTCGGGCTGGCGATCACCCGTGCCATCGTGGAAGCCCATGGCGGCACTATCACGGTGGCCACGGTGTTAGACAAAGGCAGCACCTTCACCGTGCGTCTGCCAGGCCTCAGATGACCCGCGACCAGAGCACCTTGAGGTAGCGGGATTCCGGGTAGTTAGAGAGCGTCGGGTGGTCGGGGCCGGCACCGGTGCGGTCGAAGGTTTGGAGGCGTTTGTTTCGGCGGTGGGCGCTGGTGATGACGATGCGTTCGAACTCGCCCGCGCCTAACTGGCCGGAGCACGAGCAGGTGACAAACAACCCGTCCGGGGCGACGAGTTGCAGCGCGAGTTTGTTGAGGTCGGCATATTTGGCGGTGCCGGTTTCATCGTCGCGGCCGTGGATGAATTTCGGCGGATCAACGATGACGAGGTCCCAGGTGCGGCCGTTTTCGATCATGGTGCGTGCCCACGTGAAGGCGTCGGCGTGGGTGAATCTGATTTTCGCCGAGTTTATGTTAGAGTTGCGTTTGGCCATGGCGATGGCGGATTCGTCGAGGTCCACGCCGGTGACATCCGCGGCATCGGCGAGCGCGGCGCTGATGGCGAAGCCGCCGGTATAACAACACAGGTCGAGCACCGTGCGGTCTGCGGCAAGCATGGCGAATTTTTTCCGGTTGTCGCGTTGGTCACAGAAAAACCCGGTTTTGTGGCCGTCGCTGAAATCGACTTCATAGCGGACACCGTGTTCTTGGATGCGCACCGAACGCACGGCGTCGGACGCCACGCCGCCGGTGCGCGGGATGCCTTCGATGCGGGCGAGTTCCGGGTCCACGCTTACCACCACGCGTTTGGTATCGAAGCACTCGTGGAGCAGTGGCAGCCATGTGGGCAGGCGTTGCCAAGCTGCCAGATTGGTGATTTCCACCGACAGCACGTCGGCGAACTTGTCGGCCACCATGCCGGGCAGGAAATCCGCATCGCCATGGACCGCGCGGTAACTGTTAGTTATGGCATCGAGTTGGAGGATCCTGCGGCGGAAATTGGCGGCGCGGCGGATGGCAATTTCAAAAAACGATTCATCCAGCTCTTCTAACGAGTGGCTGACAACGCGCAGCGGCATGCGGGATTTCGGATTCCATAGGCCCCAGCCGAAGGGGGTGCCTTCCTTGCCGAGCACTTGGACCAAGGCCCCGGGCGTGGCATCGCGCGAGACCTCGCCGATCATCTTGGGCCAGATCGAGGGATGAAAGGTTTGGTATTTGATTTGGACACTCGGCACCGCGGGACAGAATGATGAAATGATCCAAAACTCAAGGATTAACCGGGAAAACCGAAGGTGAAATTACGCATTTGCGCTTGCCTTGTCCGCCTGATTGGGAAACGGATTTTCCGATGAGTTCCATTCTGGAGGATTTTTTCGCACAGGATCCAGTGAGCTGTGCCCGCAGGTTGATCGGTTGCCACTTCATGTGGAACGGTTGTGTGGGGCGCATCGTGGAAACGGAAGCGTATGACTCGCTGGATGATCCGGCGTGCCACACGTGGTTGCGCCCGAGCACCCGGGCCTTCGTCGCCAACCAACACGCCGGCGACGCCTATGTGTATATGAACTACGGCGTCCACTGGCTTTTCAATATCCTCGTCAAAGGGGGGAAACGCTCCGGCTTTGTCCTGTTGCGCGCGTTGGAACCCGTCAGCGGACTGGAACTCATGCGCGGCCGGCGACCGGGCGTGCAGGACCACTTGTTAGCTGCCGGCCCGGGCAAACTGACGCGTGTGTTAGGCATCGATGGCTCGGTTCACGGCACGGGTTTTCTCGGCCGCGCGGATTGCGGCATCCACCGCGGCCCATCTATCAGGCCATGCGCCGGCCCCAGAATCGGCATTTCCCGCGCCACCGATCTGCGCTGGCGTTTCGGCGATCCGTCATCGCCCATGCGCCGGCCCCAGAATCGGCATTTCCCGCGCCACCGATCTGCGCTGGCGTTTCGGCGATCCGTCATCGCCCGCGCTGAGCCGCAAGTTTTGATGCATGGACAACCCGTAACGGCTAAGAAATTGCTTTCCTGGTGAAGGCCGTTGGAAGAGCCGGTGGCCGGACCGCAGGGCGGGTGTCAGAGGTTCGCCCACCGTTGGCGGACGGGATCCGTCGGAATAGGCGGAGGATGATTCCGGCGGAAACGTGGCGGCGGTTTCCATGAGAACGTCACTCGTGATTCACGGCAAACCGTTCCAGTAATTTGAGCACGGTGGCGCGGCGTTCGGGGGCGAGATGATGTAGGTGGTCCTTGTCGGCGTGGGCGAGGAAGGCAGTTGCGCCCCCCCGCAAGCGGCAAACGAGCATCGGGAGAGGGGGGAGAAAGGTGGGGATCCTCACGGACTTTCCCTCAGATCGATGGCAATTCTTGCGAGAACTTCATCCGAAATCCTGAATCGGGTAATCCTGCGCAGTTCTGCGATGCAATCCAACGCATTTGCTACCTTACCATGCTGTTTTGCCCACACGATCATCCCTAGTACGCCGATGATGCGCAGCCCAAGAGTTAGCGCCACCCGTCGGGCATCGCCATCATCCACGATCAACCAAGCGGCCCGCAGTTCAATGGCCATCGCGATTGCCTCGACCTCGCCCGCATGCAGGTCGGCGAACTCCGGTCGGTTCACATGATGGCCGCATCTAACTTCCAGCCATTCGTCGCGTCGCGCCGCGTCCAAAGCCGCCAAGGCATCTGGATCACCGATTTCAGACAACTCGCGCCAGACCTCGCCGGGCACCAACACCTTTCCCCACCGTTCTTGCAGCCATGGCAGCCAACCCATTTTCGCCATTGCCGAAAGCGGCGAGGTGTCACTCACCACACAAACCTGCTGTGAGATCATGTTGCCAGTCGTTCAGGGTGTAGTGGATCGGGATTTCCCTCAAGCCCAGTTCGTGTTGAAACTTCAAGCGCTCCAAACCGGCGAGTTCCGCGCCCTGGGCATGAGTGATGGTCCGGGCCGCATACATCCCGCAGGCGAGTTCCAGCAGCAGACCGCGCCGACGCTGGCTTTCATCGCCCGGCAGCCTTTCCGCCACATCGTCCGGAATATCCAATGTCATTTGCATGGGCGCAGGTTACCGCAATTGCCTTTGCCGCGCAACTACCCATTCATCTCCTTCTTGATTATGACGAACGCCGCCATCAATGGGTGCCGCGAGGTGGCGTGCTGCGCTGCGTGGTCGGCGATGACGAGGAAGGGCGGTTGGTGGTCGGCATCGATAACAATGAACTGAGTTTGCAGGAGTTTGGCAGGATGCTGACCACATATGCCGGTTGGGGCATGCGCATTGAGTTTGTGCCGGAGGATGAACTGCATCGGCGTCCGGCCCTTGAAGTGCGCGAACCCGATGGCGAAGCTTGCTGAGGAAAGACGGGCATCTTACCCTTCCGCCGCCGCAAGCCTTTTCTTATTATTCCTCCGTGGCCGCCCTATGAGAGAACGGCTCGAACCGTTCCAACAGTTTGGTGGAGCCAGACGGGGTCGGCGTTGTGGCGGATAAATTCTTCCACGTCCATGCCGTCAATGGTGGGCGGGCGGCGGACGCGGACTTGCTTGCCGTTCATGAAGACGGTCATGTAGTCTTTTTTGCGCTGTTTTTTGGCGGCGCGTTGGGCGGCGGAGAGTTTCTTCTTCGGCTTGGCCATGGCATGGAATGATTGAATCCGCGATGGATTCATGCCGGAAAATAGCGGATGCGAAACGGATGTGAAACGGATTTTTGGCATTTCCGGTGTCTCTTTTTACTGGAAGTGATCCTCGCTGGACAAGACCTTTGTCCAGCGGATCCCAGTCGGCTATCGACCTACCGACACCAACCATCCCATGAGCACCCTGCACGACATCCTCTGGAACATGACCAACGAATATCTGGCCATCCGGGCCAAGCTGATTGCGGAAAATGTGAAATGCACCCGCAAGGCCGACTTCATCGATGTCATCAAGCGCGGCTACGAAGGCGATGGTCTGATGGCAGTCTGGAACTCGCTGAATGAAATCGAACAAAGTGCTGTGGCTGAGGCATGTTACGCCCCGCTGCATCATTTTGATGCGATGCGCTTCGAGGCGAAATACGGACAACGGGCGGTCTTTTACGCCAAGCCGGAACCCGCGTTCGGAAGTTCCGGATACATATCAGCCGGGGATGAGGCCAAATACGCCACCCGCCTGATCCTGTTGCTCTATTCGGATCCGGAATACCGTTGTTACTGCATTCCGCAGGACCTGGCGCAACGCTTGAAATCCTTGTTCCCAAAACCACCGGACGCCGCCGTCCGGACCCTCCCCGATCCCGAACCCGAACCAGGTCTCATCCTGCGTCATACCGAGCACGAGTCATTGGCCGAAGTGAAAACCCTGCTCCGCCTGGCCGATCAGGGAATGCTGAAATTCAGTACCACCACCGGTATGCCTTCCGCCGCCGGGACTGCGAAAATCATCGAGAATCTAACGGTCGGTGATTGGTTCCCGCTGGAAGTTGCCTGCGAACCGGACCTGCCGAAGTACTGCCAGCAAATCGGCTTTATCAGGCCGGTCGCCTGGACCTTACTGCTTCATACCGCCAGCCTCATCGGCATGGCCGGCACCAAGTCCAGGCTCGCCCCCGCCGGAACGAAGTTGTTAGGCCTGCCACCGCATGAGGCCATCCGGACCATCTGGAACAAATGGTTGGAGAACCGGACCCACGACGAGTTCAACCGCATTGACCCGATCAAGGGGCAGGGATCCAAAGGTCACATGACCGCCAAGCAACCTCGCCGGGAGGCCATCGTCGAAGCGCTCGAAAGCTGCCCCGTCAATGAATGGATCAGCCTCAAGGAATTCTCCCGTTACATGCAGGCCGCAGGTCATGAGTTTGAAGTCACCAACGATCCTTGGAAATTGTATATCTGCGAACGCCAATATGGCAGCCTGGGCTACGCCGGATTCAATGATTGGAATATCCTGCAGCTCCGCTACATCCTTTGTTTCCTCTTCGAATACGCCGCCACCCTCGGACTCATCGACATCGCCTATGTCCATCCCGAAAAAGCACTGAATGATTACGGGAACCTCTGGGGAGTTGACGATCTGCGGTGGCTATCGCGCTACGACGGGTTGCGTGCGATCCGCATCACCGGACTGGGCGCGTTTTGCCTTGGAATAACGGACACATTCATCCCGCGCAAGGCAGCCTGTTCGGTCAATTTGTCAGTAATGCCTGATCTAACAATCAGCGCCGTCTCCGGGAAACTTTCCCCCGAGGAGGTGTTGATAATAGAAACCTGGGCCGAGCCGCTCGGTGCCAACATCTGGCGACTCAACCAGGAACGCGCGCTCGACGCGATCGAGCGGGGAAGGTGTGCGCGGGAATTCGCCAGCTTCCTGCAAGAACGGGACGAGCAACCCCTGCCTGAAACCGTCGAAGCGTTTTGCAGAGCCAGTGAAACGAATGGAACCGCGGTCCGTTGCCATGGCGAAGCCGTGCTCTTCGAATGCCGCGATGCCGCAACTGCGGACATGTTGTGCCGGCAAAAGGAACTTGATAGGCTGTGTTACCGGGCCGGCGAAACCACCATCGCCGTGCCATGCGCCCATGTGCCAAGGTTCCGCAAATGCACGCGTTCCCTGGGATTCGGGGTCGTTTAGAAAATTGCCTGAGCTTCCCGCCTCTAGCCCGGTGTCAATGCGGCGACTTGTAGCGGCGCTCTATGAGCGTCGGTGCGCAAGAGAGGTTAGGCGCATCGGTTATCGACGGTCATAGACCGCCGCTACAATTCAATTCATGCGCGAATTTGATAGAAAAAACCGCGTTGCTTATGGGTTGCTGCGGAGGGCCGGGCGTTGGCCCTTGTCGCGCGGTTGTTCGTTGATTTGGTCGAGGCCGGTTTTGCCTTTTTGCGCGGCAGGCAGTTCGATCACGCCCTTGGGTGTTAGGTCCATGCCTTTCAGGCCGGGGAAATCGGGCGCGTAGCGGTGGACCTTTGAAGACCGCGTTCCACAGTTGGCATCAGCGTCACCTGTCGTCCGTTGTGGGGGTAGCGCATGATGTCATGAGGTACCGTCAGCAGGGTGGCTCACGGCAATTCCTCAAGATCCTGCAAGTCTTTGATGCGACCGCTGGCCTTTTTGTTCTGCTTTAGATCTTCAACGGACATCATGATGCAGGCACAACATCAAGAAATCTTTGAAGTCTGCAGCGAGTTTGATCTTCGCCATAAAGGGGTTCTCGAAGCGCTTCAAGCGCGTTCAGGCGTACTGCAGGCGTGGCGGAGCGCCAATAGGCCCGCGTTTGCGCCTCGGCCTCTGCGAAACTGTCCGCCGTTTCAAGCTTCCAGGTGGCCTGGCGGCGGATGCGGGCTTTTGGGGAGACAGTCACGCCAGAAAATTAGCCCGTCATGAAAAAATGTCGAGTCCGGTGTTGCTGCCGTTTCAGGCCGGCGGCATGACGCGTCACCCACGATGGCGGTGGCACGGGCCGCGCAAGTATGGAGTGCGGTGGGAAGCGCAGCACCACACCGCTTTGGCTGGAAACCGGGCCCTTCCCGCCAACGGATCTAACTGATGAACGAACATGCCACGCCGCTCAGGAATGCGACCATCATGGCAATGATCACGGAGATGTGATCTTGAGTCACTTGTCCACGAAGCCATCGAGCTGTTATTGCCGCTGGCCAAGGAGCGGAATGTTGAAATCGAAACCGAACTCACCCCGGTTTGCTGCGTGGGCCACGCCGAACA